>NZ_JBFAXI010000022.1:0-109039 GCF_040680735.1 Streptomyces sp. NPDC051987
GGGGGCCCCCCGCCCTGCCCCCCCGCCGGCCCGGCGGGTGCCGGGCGCGCCCCCCCCCCGCGGGGGCCCCCCCCCGCGGGGGGCGCCCCCGCCGCACGCGCACGCCATGCGGCGCTCGGGCCGCCGACCACCGGCCCGCGCCATCGGCCGACGCGGCCGGCCGGCCCCCGGCAGACCTCACTGATCGCCGCTCCCGGCTCGCCGCTCACCGGGGAGAGAGGTACGGCGTGGTCGTGGTCAGGGCGTGGAAGCCCAGGCGCTCCAGGATCGGCCTGCTCATCGGCGACGCGTCCACCTGGAGGTACCGGCAGCCGTGGGCGGCGGCTATCCGGGCCCGGTGGGCGACGAGGGCCCGGTACACCCCCCGCCCGCGCCACCCTTCCACCGTGCCGCCGCCCCACAGTCCGGCGAACGGGGCCCCGGGCACCAGCTCGATCCGGGCGGCGCTGACCGGTTCGTCCCCGGCGAGCGCGACCATCGTGACCACGCCGGCCGACTGTTCGGCAAGCCCTGCCAGCAGCCGGTGCCGCAGCTGCGAACCGTCCGTACCGAAAGCCTTCTCGTGCACGTCGACGACGAGTTCGACGCCCGCCCGGTCGGTGGCGGACACCACGCGCACGCCGTCCGGCAGCCCTGCGTCGAGGCTCAGCCGGGCCACCTCCCCGACCATCAGCGTCTCCTCCGGCTCCGGCTCGAACCCGGCCGCGACGAGCCGGTCACCGAGGTCCGACGGCAGGTCGTGACCGTAGAGCTTCCACTCGAACTCCCGCCCGCGCGCGGCGAAGAAGTCGACCTGCGCGGCGATCGCGCGGTCCGCGCTCGTCTCGTCCAGCCCCGACCAGAGGACACCGTTCCATCCCGCGCCGTCCGCCACCTGGCGCACCACCGCGCCCACGCGTTCGATCCGGGTGCCGGGCCCGTCGGGGCGGGCGCCCTCGCGCATGTCCCGGTCGTACCGGGCGAGCACTTCCTGAAGATCCATCCGAGCAGTCCAGCAGCCGCCTGCGACGGCGGCAACACCGTTTTCGGTGGCCGGCCGGGACCAGGCCCTGAGGTCAGCCCAGTTCGAGCGTCGTGACCCCGAAGACCCGTTCCTGGGCGTGGGCGCGCACCGGGCCCGTGTACATGCGGGCGGTCTCGAACGACGGGGAGAAACCGGCCGCCTCGACCAGGGCGACGCCCGCCGTGCTGGTCTCGGGCACGTCGATGGCGACCCGCTCGCCCGCCGCCCCGGCGGTGAGTCCGGTGAACAGGGCACGGGCGTCGTCGGCGGTGTCGGCGAAGAGGGGGCCGATGCGCAGGCCGTCGCGGGCGGGGCGGATCACGCCGTACCCGGTGAGGCGGTCGCCGTCGTGGCGCACCAGCGTCCGGTGGCCGGCCTCGCTCAGCCACGCGGCCACGAAGTCCGGCCGGTCGGCCGGGCAGCAGGCGCCGTCGTAGGCCGTGATCGCCGCGAGGTCGCCGGCGCGGGCGGCCCGGACCCCGGCCGGAAGCTCGGCGGCAGCGGGAGCCTCGCCGCCGAACCGGGCGGTCCGGTAGGCGAGTTCGAAGCCGGACTGGCGGTAGTTGTCCTGCTGGGCCACGACGCCGTCGAGGCCGACGGTGCGGTCGCCGGCGTGCGCGAGCGCGGTCTTCCAGGTGGTGAGGCCGTGCCCCCGGCCGCGCAGGTCGGGGCGGACCAGATACCAGCCCAGGAAGGCGTAGTCGGCGCCGTAGGTGACGACGGAGACGGCCGACACCGGTTCGCCGTCGATCCGGCCGACGAAGAACCCCTCGGAATCCTGGGCGAAGAAGGCGGTGATGTCCGACAGGCCGGGATTCCAGCCCTCGTCCGCCGCCCAGTCGACGATCACGGGCCAGTCGTCCGGCATGGCCCGGGTGACGACGAGGTCCTGGGGGGCCGGAGAGGTCATCGATGTGCTCCGTTCCGTGGCGGGGTCCGACCGCGCGACGACCGGCGCCGCGCGCCCGCAGCATCCTTCCCGATCGGCCGGTGCCGCGCCACGACCGGATCAAGCCGTCGATGTGCGCCACCGGGGCCGCGGGCCACCGGCGGCCGGTCCGGCCGCCGCCGTGCGCACGGCGCAGGCCCCACCGGTCGGGTCCGGTGGGGCCTGCCGATGCGCGGTGCGTCAGCCCGCCCTGGTATCACGCCGGCCGGTCAGCGCGTCCGGCCCGGACGGAAGCGCCGGTGCAGGGCGGTCCCGGTGAGCAGCAGCGCCGCGCTGCCCGCCACGGCGGCGCCGGTGAGGTCGGTGCCGGTGTGCGCGAGGCTGGCCCCGGCCGGCGGCTCGGCGGGCTGGTGCGCCTTGGGCACGATGTGCGTCTTCGGCGGGGCGGACGGCTGGGGAGCGGTCGGCGGCTTGGTCGGCGGCTCGACGGTGCGGGGCGGCGGCGTGGGGGTCGTCGGCGGGCTCGGGTGGTCGCCGGAGGCGTTGACCGAGGTGTTGCCGAAGGCCGGATTGAGGACGCCGACCGCGTTCACGCTGTTGCCGCTGACGTTCACCGGGAGGTCGACCGGCAGCTGGACGCCGTTGCCGGAGATCACCCCGGGCGAGCCCACCTCGGCACCCCGCGCGGACGCGCCACCGGAGGCGGCCGAGCCGCCGGGAGCGTCGTGCCCGGTGCCGCCGCCCTGGTTCACGCAGGTGTTGCCGGCCGCCGGGTTCAAGAGCCCCACCACGTTCACGGTGTTCCCGCACACGCTCACCGGGACGTGCACCGGCAACTGGATGCCGTTGCCGGAGATCACCCCGGGCGAACCGGCCGCGATACCGTCCGCGCCCGAGTCGGCCCAGGCCGGGACCGCCACGGCCATCGCACCCGAGGCGGCGGCGACGGCGATCATTCCGTTTCGGGTAACCCGTTTCATAGGTTCCCTGCCTTCCAGACATGATTGCGGGCGCTCGCCCGCAACGGTTAAAACGCAGACGAACCATCCGAGTTATGGCTAATACCCCTTTCACCCCATCGAGTGACACTCGACTCGAACCGGCAGTAAAACCGTGCAAGGCCCCCGGAGCCGTGTGACCAAGGCCCTCGCAACCCGCGTGAGCGGGCGGCCGGTACGGGCCGCCGGGCCGCCCCGCTCGCCGGGAGGCGGCCGTCAGGGAGCCCGCTTATCGTGAGCGTGAGCCCCTTCGTACCCGGTCCGCCACGGAGCGTCCCTGGAGGCCCCAGATGCCCGCCGTGCCCCGTACCCGGACCACCCTGCGGCGCTGCGCGGGCGTCGGAGCCGTCGCGCTGGCGCTGCTCGGCGCCGGACTGCCCGCGACCGCCGCGCGGACCGGCGGCGAGCAGCCCGACCTGACCCGGTTCTACCGGCAGAAGGTCAGGTGGGCGGCGTGCGCGGAGGCGGAGCTGCCCAAGGACATGCAGTGTGCCAGCGTCACCGTCCCCCTCGACTACGCGCGTCCGGCCGCGGGCACCCTCGATCTGGCGCTGTCCCGCTACCGGGCGACCGGCAGCTCGCGGGGCTCGGTGCTGCTGGACTTCGGCGGTCCGGGCGGCTCGGGTGTCAGCGGGCTCGCACAGCAGGGCAAGGACTTCATGGGCCTGACCAACGGCTACGACGTGGTGGGCTTCGACCCACGGGGTGTCGGCCGCTCCTCCCCCGTCAGCTGCGGTGACGGTGCCCAGGGAACCTCGGACGGCGCGAGTGCGGAGGAGCCGCCCGACGTCGGGCATCCGCTGGCCCTGATGAAGGCGCTGAAGCAGCTGACGCAGCGCTGCACCAGGAACTCCGGGCCCGTGCTGTCCCACATAGGCACCGTGAACGCCTCCCGGGACCTGGACGTCATCCGCCAGGCGCTCGGCGACAGGAAGCTGAACTACCTGGGCTTCTCCTACGGCACCCGGCTCGGCGCGGTGTACGCGGCGCAGTTCCCGCACAACGTGGGCCGGATGGTGCTGGACGGCGTGGACACGCTGACCGAGTCGCTGGCCGAGCAGGGGGTGGCCGGTGCCCGGGGGCAGCAGACGGCGCTGGACGACTTCCTGGACTGGTGCGTCACCGACCCCGGGTGCCCGTTCGGGCAGGACCGGCGCAAGGCCGGCGAGGCGGTCGTGAAGCTGGTGCGCTCCCTCGACCAGGACCCGGTCCCCTCCGACTTCGGCGGCCCGTTCTCCGGACAGGACCTGGTGGCCGCCATCGGGCAGGGACTGTACGGCAGGGAGCTGTGGCCGCGGCTGGAGCGGGCGCTGGCCTCGCTGACCGAGGACGGGGACACCCGCGGGGCGCAGAACCTGATGTCCGGCGGCTACGCGCTGCCGAAGGGGCACGGGCGGGGCGGCGGGCTCGTGGACGGCCCGGAGATCCCCGGGGACAACCTGTCGGCCGCGCTGATGGCGATCGACTGCGCCGACGATCCGGACCGGCCGAGCGCCGAGCGGCTCACCCGGGACATCGCCCGGCTGGAGCCGGAGTACCAGCGTGCGTCCCCGGTCTTCGGCCGGTTCCGGCTCACCCAGATCCTGCTGTGCTACGGGCGTCCGCGTGGCACGGACTTCATCCGTGACCAGGTGAAGGACGTGCCCTCCGCGCGGATGCTCCTGGTGGGCACCCGCGGCGACCCGGCGACGCCGTACAGCTGGACGGTCGAGACGGCGAAGCGGCTCGGCCCGTCGGCCGTGGTGCTGGACAACCGGGCCGACGGCCACACCGGTTACACGTCCTCCACGTGTGTGCACGGCAAGGTCGACGACTTCCTGCTGTACGGCATGCTGCCGGCCGACGGCAGTTCCTGCCCGGCGGACGGTGACGGGAGCGCCGTCACGGGCTCGTCGGACTGAGGCTCAGGAGAGGACGAGCTCCGGGTCGTAGAGGTCGATCCAGTGGGCCAGGTCGAGGGTGCGTTCCAGGCCGCGCCGGTCGGCCTGGGTGGCCAGTTCGGTCCGGCGGGCCGCGCGGTCGGCCTTCTCCCGGTCGACGAGGTCGAAGACCCGGTGGCCGGGGCGGGTCAGCAGGTCCTTGACCTGGTCCTGGAGGGCGCGGCCGTACTCCGGGTCCTGGGTGGACGGGTAGGGGCTCTTGACCCGGTCGTACACGGACTGCGGGAGGACGTCCCGGGTGGCCTCGCGGAGCAGTGTCTTCTCGCGGCCGTCGAAGGACTTCAGGGCCCAGGGCGCGTTGTAGACGTACTCGACGAGCCGGTGGTCGCAGAACGGGACCCGGACCTCCAGGCCGACGGCCATGCTCAGCCGGTCCTTGCGGTCGAGCAGGGCGCGCACGAAGCGGGTGAGGTGCAGGTGGCTCATGCGGCGCATCCGGTACTCGAAGTCGCTCTCGCCGTCCAGGCGCTGGATGCCGGTGACGGCCGAGTGGTAGGCGTCGGCGACGTAGCTCTCCAGGTCGAGGGACTTGGCGAGGTCCGTGCGCAGGACGTCGGAGTCGTCACCGAAGTGCCGGGTGAACTGCAGGAGCCAGGGGAAGGTGTCGGCGGTGCGGGCTTCCTCGTCGAAGAACTGCCGGTAGCCGCCGAAGACCTCGTCGGCGGACTCCCCGGACAGGGCGACGGTGGACTGGTCGCGGACCGCCCGGAACAGCAGCAGGAGCGAGGTGTCCATGTCGCCGAACCCGGCCGGCAGGTCCCGGGCCCGGATCACCCGCTCGCGGACGGCGGGGTCGGCGAGGCTGGCCACGTCGAGGACGATGTCCTGGTGGTCGGTGCGGGCCAGGCGGGCCACGTCGTGGACGAAGGGCGTGTCGGGCGTGGAGCGCAGTTCGTCCGCGACGAAGTTGTCGGTCCGGCCGACGAAGTCGACGGCGAAGCTGCGGACCTTCTCGCCGTGCACGGCGAGCTGCCGGGCGGCGAGGGCGGTCATGGCGGAGGAGTCGAGGCCGCCCGAGAGCAGCGTGCAGCGGGGCACGTCGGCGACCAACTGGCGGCGCACGATGTCGTCGAGGAGTTCGCGGACGGTGGCGACGGTGGTGGCCCGGTCGTCGGGGTGCGGGCGGGTCTCCAGGCGCCAGTAGACCCGGGTGCGCAGGCCGCCGCGGTCGACGGTGACGACGGTGCCGGGTTCCACCTCGCGCATGCCCTCCCACACGGCGTGCCCGGGGGTCTTGACCATGGTGAACAGCTCGCGGAGCCCCTCCAGGCCGACCCGTGGGCGGACCAGCGGGTTGGCCAGGATCGCCTTGGGTTCGGAGCCGAACAGGACGCCGTCCGACGTCGGAAAGAAGTAGAAGGGCTTGATGCCCATGCGGTCGCGGATCATCACGAGCTTGTCGTGGCGGCCGTCCCAGACGGCGAAGGCGTACATGCCGTTCAGCCGCTCGGCGACGGCATCGCCCCACTCGACATAGCCGCGGAGCACGACCTCGGTGTCGGAGTCGGTGGTGAACCGGTGGCCGCGGGCGGCGAGTTCGCGGCGCAGCTCGGTGAAGTTGTAGGCCTCGCCGGAGTAGACCATCGCGACCGTCCCGTCGGGGGTGCGGACGGTCATCGGCTGGCGGCCTCCGGGCAGGTCGATGATCGCGAGCCGGCGGTGCCCCAGGGCGGCGGGGCCCTCGCTCCAGGTGCCCCGGTCGTCCGGGCCGCGGCAGGCCATGGTCTCCGTCATTGCATCCAATGCGCGCTGCTCGGTGGTGAGGTCACGGTCGAAGGAGACCCAGCCGGTGATGCCACACATGCGTTACCTCCTGCTGCCGGTCAGCCGGGCCACGCGCGCCACCTGCGGTTCCGTGACGCAGGCGATTGCCCGAGCGAACCACTTGTATTCAGCACCTATACGACGAGCCTGCGCCCGCGACCTGGGTCGGTCAACCTGGCCGTAACACGGACGGAGTACCCCACCGCCTCTTTCGGACGCGTTTTGCCCGGACGAGGCGAGCCGGCCCGCAGCGGGCCGGGCCCGACCCGCCCGGAACCGGCCAAGCGCAAAAAGTTCGCCAAACAGACCGGCGCCGCGGCTTTCGCCGGGCGCCGGTCACCTGGGGAACGGCCGGGGGCCGCTACGCGGCGGGCGTCAGGAACCGGTCCAGGACCGCGGTCAGTTCGGCCGGCCGCTCCAGCGGGAGCTCATGGCCGGCGTCGATGATCCGGACCTCCGCGTCCGGGTAGGCCTTGGCCATGCGCAGCATCTGCCGCACCGGCAACTGGATGTCGTGGTAGCCGTGCACCATCAGGGTGGGCGCGGTGATCTCGCCGACCCGGTCCAGGACGTCGAAGGCCCGCATGGCGCCGTACAGCGTCATGACCACCTCGCGCGGGGTGCCGGCGGACGCGCGGACGTGCTCCCGGATCTGCTCGCGCGGGTAGCCGGGGGCGAAGGCGCGCTGGATGTTGGCGGCGACGAACACCTTGAACGGCACCAGGGTCGAGGCCGCCATCAGCAGCCCCCGGCCGCGGCTGTACGTCATCCGGCCGATGGAGCAGACCAGGACCATCCGCTCCACCCGCTCCGGATGGGCCAGCGCGAGGGTCTGGGAGATCATGCCGCCCATCGAGTGACCGACAGGGATGAAACGGTCAACCTCCAGGTGGTCGAGGAGGGCCGTGACGTCCTGCGCCAGCTCGGCGACGGTCCGCACCCCGGCCCCGGTGCTCTCGCCGTGGCCGCGCAGGTCGAGCCGGATCACCCGGCGATCCCTGGCGAAGTGCGCCATCTGGTGGTCCCAGCGGTGCCGGTTCGCGGTCCAGCCGTGGATGAACACCAGGGGCGAAGCGCCGCCGTCCCGGGGACCCTCGTCGTCGTACGTCAGCGCCGCTCCGTCGACGTCGAACTGCGGCATGGCGGCCTCCTGGGGCGTGATCCGGTTACTGCCGGGTACGGTAACCGGCCGCCCCGCCCGTCGTCACCGGGCCGCCGGCCTCAACACGGTCACGGCACGCACCCGGTCCGGGGCGACGGGGAATTACCCCAAATGCCGTAGTCGCGAATCGGCCCTATGGTGCTGGTATGGAGCACGCACTCAGTTCTTCGACCCTTGCCGAACTGCGCCGCCCGCGCCCCTATCCCGCCGTCTCGGTGCTGACGCCGACGCATCGCCGCGAGCCGGACAACGCCCAGGACTCCGTCCGGCTGCGCAATGTCGTGGCCGAGGCGAAGAAGCAGCTGGAGGCCGATCCCGCGGTCACCCGGGACCGGCGCTCCGACGTCGTCAGGCAGCTCGACCAGGCGCTCGCCGAGGTCGACCTGACGTACACCGAGGACGGCCTGGTGATCTTCGCCGCCCCGGGAGAGCACCAGGTGTGGTCGCTGGCCCGCAGCGTGCCCGAGCGTGTGGTGCTCTCGGACACCTTCCTGACCCGCAACCTGGTGTCGGCGCACGCGGCCGAACGGCCGTTCTGGGTGCTGACCCTCTCGGCCGACCGCATCGCGCTCTGGGACGGCGGTGTCGACCGGGTCACCGAGCGCCGGTCCGGCGGATTCCCGCTCCACCGCAGCCAGGAGAACTTCGACGCCGAACGGCTGCAACGCGTCGGCGACCAGCCCAGCACCTTCCGGGACGAGGACACCAAGCACTTCCTGCGGGACGCCAACACCGCGATGGCCGCGCTGCTGCGCGACGACCCGCGGCCGCTCTACGTGACGGGCGAGCAGGCCGCCCTCTCGCTGTGGGAGGAACTGGGCAACGTCGCCCGGCACAGCATCCCCGTGCAGCACGGCGGTCTCGCGCACGCCGGACCGGAGGCCGTGTGGCAGGCGATCAGTCCGCTTCTCCAGGCGGAGTCCCGGCGCAGCATCGCGTCGGTGACCCGGGAGCTCGAATCCGCGCGCGGCCACAGGACGTTCGCGGCCGGTGTCGACGAGGTCTGGCAGAACGCCCGGGAGGGCCGGGTCCGGCTGCTCGCCGTCGAGGAGAACTACCGCACCACGGTCCGCGACGACGGCGACCATCTGGTCCCGGCCGTGAGCGGTGACCTCGACGCCCGCGACGACATCGTGGACGAGATCGTCGAGCAGTGCCTGGAGACGGGTGCCGAGGTGCGCTTCGTCCCGGACGGCACCCTGGGCGACGAGAACGGCATCGCCGGCGTGCTGCGCTACTGACACGAGGCCCTGTCTGCGGCCGACGTAGGGTCATGACCGTGGTCGTCGGCCGAGAGGGAGGGTGTGGGCGTGGCTGAGCTGCTGGGCGTCGCAGTACTGGGTGCCGGACACATGGGGGCCGACCACATACGACGGCTGGACCAGGTGGTGAGCGGCGCGAGGGTGGCCGCGGTCGCCGACCCCGACCCGGACCGCGCCAAGGAGGCGACGGCGGGGCTCGACGGCGTCACCGTCCACGCGGACCCGCTGGCCGCGCTGGCCGCACCGGGTGTGGACGCGGTACTGATCGCCTCCCCCGGCCCGGCGCACGAGGAGCCGCTGCTCGCGAGCCTCGCACGGGGTCTCCCGGTGCTGTGCGAGAAGCCCATGGTGCCGGACTCCACCGGTGCGCTGCGGGTGGTGGAGGCCGAAGCGGGGCTGGGGCACCGGCTGGCGCAGATCGGGTTCATGCGCCGTTACGACACCGAGTACCGGCGGCTGAAGTCGCTGCTCGACGGCGGCGGTCTGGGCCGGCCGCTGATGCTGCACTGCGTCCACCGCAACGTCTCCTCGCCGCCCGGCTTCACCAGCGCCATGCTGATCAACAGCTCGGTGTCGCACGAGATCGACGCGGCCCGCTGGCTGCTCGGCCAGGAGCTGACCGCGGTCACCGTGCTCCGGCCGCGGCCCTCCTCCCACGCCCCCGCGGGACTGCTCGACCCGCAGCTGGTCCTCTTCGAGACCGACGGGGGCGCCCTGGTCGATGTCGAGGTGTTCGTCAACTGCGGGTTCGGCTACCAGGTGCGCTGCGAGGCCGTGTGCGAGAAGGGCAGCGCCCGGATCGGCGAGGACCGCACCATGCTCGTCACCTCGGCCGGCGGCGCCCGCGAGGACGTGGCCCAGGACTATCTGGTGCGGTTCGCCGACGCCTACGACCGTGAGGTGCAGGCCTGGGTGGACGCCGCCCGGCAGGGCCGGGTCACCGGACCGAGCGCCTGGGACGGCTACGCCTCCGCCGTGGTCGCCGAGGCCGGGGTCCGGGCGCTGGAGACCGGCGGCCGCTCGGCCGTCCGGCTCGCCCCGCGCCCGGACCTGTACGCGGACCCCAGCCGCTGACGCTCGACGCGCCCGTCTCCAGGTGACCGGGGAACCGGCACGACCAGGTCGCGTCGGAGTCGACCGTGAGCGTGAAGTCCGTGAGCGTGAAGTCGTACCAGCCGCCCCGGTTCGCGACGGCGTCGGCGGGTGCCGGGCTCCTGGGCGGGCAGGGCGTTGGTGGTGGGCAGCGAGTCGGGCAGCGGGCCCGGCGGGCTTGCCGAGGGCAGCCAGGCGAGGCCGGACTGGTCGCCGCCGTCGTGGCCGGCGGAGTCGACCTTGCCGCTCCTCGGACGGGTGCGGTCCGGGCCGGTCGCGCCGAGGGTGGAGCAGAAGCAGGCGTCGCAGATCGTGCAGGTGTCGGTGAGCGCGTGACGTCCGAGATCGTGCCGGTCGCCCTGGTCCCGGCCGCGCTCGGGGTCGCGTCCGCGGTCACCCTCGTCGTCACCGGTGCGCCCGTGCGGCACACGGCGCGCAAGGGTGCGCCGGGCGGCCGGCAGGCTCCGGCCCGGAACGGTGGGGTGGGAGTGAACAGAAGTCACAATACGGGCCGGTAGCCCCGGACGCCTCACACGCCCCCGAACAGCGTGCTCAGACCCCGCTCCACGACCGCGTCGAGATCCTCCTGCCCGGGGGCGACCACCTCGTGGGTGCGCTGCACGAACCGGAACAGCGCCTGGGTCTCGAACTGGAGCAGGGCCAGGCCGTGCGGCGAGTGGAACTCCACAGCGGTACGCCCCGGCCCGCAGGGCCAGATGTGGACGTCCCCGCGCCCGGCCGGCGAGCTGAGCCCCTGGTCGAGGAGCGAGCGGGCGAACGTCCATGTGACCTCCTCGCCGCCGAGGGTGACCTCGGCCGGGAAGTCGACAAAGACGGCGAGCGGGTCACCGGAGGTGTAGCGGAGCGTGGCGGGCACCGGGACCTCTTCGTCCTCGGCGGTGATCAGCCGGGCGCGGGCGGGTTGCTCGAAAGTGATGTCCATGCCTGTAGGACTCCGGGAAGGCCCCTTGCATGACGCGAAATCCGGTCAGAGTTGCCGTGCGTGGCCGAGACCCCGACACTGTGAACACAGAGGCGTCGAACAACCGCCCGAGCGCGACACCAGGGCCCTGAGAAGTCGGCCGAGTCGCGTAGTCCGCCTACGACTTGGACACCCGGTCGCGTACAGCTTTCAGGGCGGTCGACCAGCCCTTGAAGACTCTGGCATATGTCAGAAGCACCACCGTATCGTGTGTTGCCAAATCCCTTACAGGGCGTCGCAGGCTGTGCAACAGTCGTAACCGGTCCCACCGTCCACCGTGGCCGTACAGTCCCGCATCGGAGTGCGTCATGCCGTCCCATGTCTCCGCGGACCGCCCCGCGGCCCAGCCGCCCGGGCGCGGCTCGGTCGAGGCGTTGATATCGCAGACGCGGCGGCTCAAGGGTGACGTGGACGCGGTACGGCGGGACACCCAGAGCTCCGGTTCCGAGCCAGAGGAACGCTGGCAGCGAGCCCTGTACGACCTGGCACTGCATCAGCTCAACGACCTGGACGCGCACTTGGCGCAACTGCGGGACGGCCCCGCGCGGCTGTCGGCCGGGCGGGAGACCGCGTCCGGCCGCCTCCCCGCGCCCGCTCCCGCGTCGGGCTCGCTGCTCAGCCGGGTCGGCAGCGCCGAGTGGAACCTCCTCACGGACGAGGTGAGTTGGTCCGGTGAGCTGTACCGGATCCTCGGCCGCGACCCGGCCGCGCCCGCGCTCACCCTGGACGAACTGCCCTCCCTCGTGCTGGACGAGGACCGGCCCCGGCTGACCGCGATGGTCACCGCCTGCCTGGTCGACGCCAGGCCGATCGACGGTGAGTTCCGCGTCCTGCGGCCCGACGGGAACGTGCGGACCGTCCACATGATGGGCGAGCCCGTGCTCGACGGCGACGGCGGCACCGCCTCGATGTGGGCCGTGCTGCGTGACGTCAGCGAACTGCGGCGCAGCCAGCGGGCGGTGCGCGAGACCCAGGACACGCTGCAGCGGCACCACCGGCGGGCCGAGACCGAACAACGGCTCGCCGTCGAGTTCCAGGAGGCCGTGCTGCCGCCGGGGCGCGGTGCCCTGCGGCTGCCGCGCCAGGGTCCGGGCGCGCTCGACGTCGCCGCCCGCTGCCTGCCCTCCGGGGCCGGCGGCCTGCTGGGCGGCGACTGGTACGACGCGCTGGAGCTCACCGACGGCGACACCCTGCTGAGCGTCGGCGACCTGACCGGTCACGGCGTCACGGTGGCCTCGGGCATGACGATGCTGCTGGGCGCCGTACGCGGCATGGCGATGGCGGGCACCCAGCCGGGCCCGCTCCTGTCGCTGCTCAACCAGTTACTCGACGCCACCGTGCAACCCGCCCTGGGCAGCGCCGTCTGCTGCCGCTACCACCCCGCCACCCGCACCCTGACCTGGGCACAGGCAGGACACCCCGCCCCGCTGCTGTTCCGCGGCGGGACGGGGTGCGCGCTCAGCGCGCCCGAGGGCGTGCTGCTCGGTGTCACCTCGGGAGCCGGTTACGGGCAGGCCGAAGTGGCCCTGGAACCGGGCGATCTGCTGCTGCTGCACACTGACGGGGTGGTTCCCGGGCACAGCGGAGCGGACTCTCTGGGCGCTCTCCTCGGCCTGGCCACCCGGTTCGGGGCGGCGCGCACCGCCCAGGACTGTGTCCGGGCCGTGGTCGAGGAGTTCGGCGAGAGCGAGCGCGAGGACGAGGCCTGTGTGCTCGTCGCCAAGGTGGGTGAGTAGCGGGGCCGGGGTGGGCGTGCAGCAGCAAGCCGGCCGGCTCGTGCGGAGCGCTCCGGCGCCTATGCCTGTGCGCTGTTGTTGCTCCCCTTGCCCCTGGGCTTGGGCAGGGCCAGCTTGATCTCCTCCCGCAGCTCCTGGATCCTCGGGTAACTGGAGTACTCGGCGGTGAGCCGGTACATCTGGCGCAACCGGTCCCAGGTGCGGTGGGAGGAGTTCGACCCCATCGACACCAGGGCCAGCCGGGCGTAGCGGTCCGCCTGCTCGGGGTCGTCCGCGATGAAGCAGGCGGAGGCCATGGACAGGAAGTCGAAGATCTTCGACCGCTGACGGCCGTCGACCCTCAGGGCCAGAGCCTTCTCCGCGTAGTACTGGGCGTGCACGGCCGCGGCCGGGTCGTGCTCGGCCAGCGTGCGGTAGGCGAGCGCCTGCATGCCGTACAGATCCTCTTCCTTGAACATCTGCATCCAGCTCGGCGGCGGCACGTCGCCCCGGTCGGAGACGAACAGGTCCTCCGCCTGGCCGAGCGTGCGGCGCATCGCCTGGCCCTTGCCCATCGACGCCTGCGCCCAGGCCTCGATGGTGTGGAGCATCGCCCGGGTGCGCGGCAGCACCTCGTCACCCGAGCCGGACTTGGCGAGCTTCATCAGGTCGAGCGCGTCGTCGGGCCGGCCCAGGTGCACCATCTGGCGAGCCGCTCTGGAGAGCGCCTCCCCGGCACGCGGCCGGTCGCCGCCCTCACGGGCTGCATGGGCGGCGATGACGAAGTACTTCTGGGCCGTGGGCTCCAGGCCGACGTCGTGCGACATCCAGCCCGCGAGGACGGCGAGGTTGGCGGCGACGCCCCACAGGCGCCGCTGCAGATGCTCGGGGTGGCGGTAGGCGAGCATGCCGCCCACCTCGTTGAGCTGTCCCACCACGGCCTTGCGCTGCAGCCCGCCGCCGCGGGCCGCGTCCCAGGCGCGGAAGACCTCGACGGAGCGCTCCAGTTCCTCGATCTCCTCGGATCCGATGGGGGCGGCCTCGTAGCGGTCGAACCCAGCGGGGTCGGCGTGCAGAGGATCGTCGAGGACGGGAGCGTCCGCCTTGAGTGTGGGGTCGGTGTGGAGCCACTCGTACATGGCGCTGCTGAGTACGGATCCCGCGGTGAGCGCGGCACCCGCGCCCACCAAGCCGCGTCGGTTGAGCATGAGGTCCATTCCCGTGAATTCGGTGAGGACCGCGGCGGTTCGTTCGGGCGCCCACGGCATGCCGTCGGGATGTTCCGCACTCCCGCCGTCCGGCCGTTTTCCCGTACGCCCGTGCCGTACCAGACCGAGGTCCTCCATGGTCACGACACGGCCGAGACGCTCGGTGAACAGAGCCGCCAGCACCCGCGGCACGGGATCGCGCGGGATCTCTCCCATGTCGATCCACCGCCGCACCCGGGAGGTGTCGGTCGCCAGCTGGGGGTGGCCCATGGCCGCCGCCTGCCGGTTGACCAGCCTCGCGAGTTCGCCCTTGGACCAGCCGGCCAGGCCGAACAGGTCCGAGAGACGGGTGTTGGGTTCTCCGGTCACGTCAAGCCCCCAGGTTCTCGGCTGAGTTGACAGTAGCCCCGTGCCGGTTGCCGGGCGACTATTCGCCACGGTTCGCCAGGGTGCGCCAGATGGTGTGCCACTGGGCGACGGGTGTCAGGTAGGAACGCGCCACCCCGACCCGGTCGCCACTGGACGGGCACACTCCCCAGGGTGTGTCCGGGCGGCCGGGACGGGTTGGGCGCGAGAAACCCTCACAGGACTTCTCAGGCAGGCACCGCAGGTACACGAAGGGATCTGTATCGCCCATGTACGCAGCATCGTCCTCCGTGTCCGCTCCGCCCCGGTCGCTGCGTCCCCGTCCGGCGGGGAGCGGACCCTACCTCGACCCGGCGCGTCCAGGGGCCGCCGTACCGGTGGTGGGCCGGCAACGGCGCGCCGCGGGTCCCGGCACCCAGCCCCTCAGCGGGAGACTCGACCTCTCCGGCCCGCAGGGTGCGCAGCTGCGCACCGCCATCGCGTCGGTGCACCGGATCTGCCCGGAGTTCGCTCCGGTCCAGGTGCTGCGCCGCTCCGGGCGGTCGGTGATCCTCGTCGGGACGACGGGGCGCAGCACCGCCGTGGCGAAGTGTCTACTGGACCACTCCCCCGCCTGGGCGGAGCGGGCCCGCCACGAGATAGCCGCATACCGCTCGTTCGTCCGGCACCGGCCACCGATCCGGGTGCCGAGGCTGATCGCGGCGGATCCGGACAACTGCACCCTGGTGATCGAGCGGATGCCCGGCCGGGTGGCGGCGGTCCAGCGCCACCCGGCGGAGGCTCCGCCCCGGGCGGACATCCGGGCGGCGCTGGGCGCGATCTGCCGGCTGAACGCGTGGCGGCCCCCGGCGGGCACCTTCGACGCCCCGGTGGACTACCCGGCCCGTATCGCCCGCTACCACGAGCTGGGGCTGCTCACCGACCGGGACATGGGTGACCTGCAGAAGCTGCTGCACGGCATCGCGGTCGCGGCGGGCCGCCAGGGAATGGGCCAGTTCTGCCACGGTGACGCCCTGCTCTCGAACATCCTGCTGTCCCCGGCCGGTCCAGTGCTGGTGGACTGGGAGCACGCGGGCTGGTATCTGCCGGGGTACGACCTGGCCACACTCTGGTCGGTCCTCGGCGACGCCCCGGTGGCGCGCCGTCAGATCAGCCAGATCGCCCAGTCGGGGGGGCCCGCGTCCCGGGACGCCTTCCTGGTGAACCTGATGCTGGTCCTCACCCGGGAGATCCGGACGTACGAGACCGCCGTGCAGCGTTCGATGCACGACGCGACCCCGACGGCACCGGGTACGGCGCACCCGGGCGCCGCACCGACCGGCGAGGAACAGCGTCTGCTGCTCCGGCGGCTGCACGACGACTGCCAGCTGGCCCGCCGAGCCGTACGCGCGGCGGTCGGCACTCGCTGACGGGGACGAGGATCCGCGGTGTGCTCAGGGGACTGCACACACCGCGGATCCTCGCATGTCCGGGGGTGTGGCGGACGCCCACTGGTGTACGCCACTGACGCCGCGCAGGCCGGTGGGCCACCACCGCGAAACTCCCACGATCTTCGTATGACATGGGAATTCTGGTGTCTCTGGGCATGATTGACGGATCGTCGGCAAGCCGGTACCACTGAGCCACGCTCAGCCCCGCACGCCCCGTCGCGCCCCATCGCCCCAGGAGGCAGCATTGCGAGGATCCGTCACCGAGCCCGCACCCCAGCACAGCGGCAGACGTACGCGCAGGACGGCCGGCGGCATCGCCGCCGCGGCTCTGCTGCTGCCGCTGCTGGGCGCGGCCCCGCCCCCCGACACCGGTGAGTCGTCATCGGGACTGCTCCAGCGGGCGTTCGCGTCCGCCGCCACCGAGTACCACGTCCCGCAGAGCGTGCTGCTGGCCGTCTCCTACCTCCAGTCCCGCTGGGACACGCACGGCGGCGCGCCCAGCGTGACCGGCGGCTACGGACCGATGCACCTCACCGACGCGCGCACGGCGCTGGCGACCGCCGCCGAGCACTTCGCCGACGGCACCGAGGACGCCCGCGGCGACAGCGCCCGTCCCGCCCTGCACCCCAGCGTGCGGGTCCCGCGGAACTCCGCGCTGCCGGCCCGCCTGAGGACGCTGCCGAAGGCCGCCGCGCTGACCGGGATCCCGGCCGAGGACCTGCGCACCGACGCGGCGGCCAACGTGGCCGGCGGCGCCGCCCTGCTCGTGGCCGCCCAGCGGGACCTGCACCAGCCGCTCAGCGCCGACCCGGCGCGCTGGTACGGCGCGATCGCCCGGTTCTCCGGCGCCGACGACACGGCGACGGCGGCGGCCTACGCCAACGACGTGTTCGACGTCCTCCACACGGGCGAGCAGCGCACCACCGACGCGGGGCAGATCGTCGCCCTCGCCGCCCAGCCGGGTCTGCGGGCCGACACCGCGCAACTGAAGCTCACCGGGCTGCGCACCGAGGTGACCGACGGCGACACGGAATGCCCGACAACGGTGTCATGCGAGTGGATCCCCGCCCCGTACGCGCAGTTCGGGGACAACGACTACGGCAACCACGACCTCGGCGACCGGCCGGCCTCCCAGAGCATCAAGTACATCGTCGTCCACGACACGGAGGGCTCCTGGGACACCACCATCAACCTGGTCCAGGACCCGACCTATGTGTCCTGGAACTACACCATCCGCTCCACCGACGGACTGATCGCCCAGCACGTCAAGGCGAAGGACGTGGCCTGGCACGCCGGCAACTGGTACATCAACGCCAAGTCGATCGGCATCGAGCACGAGGGGTTCCTCGCCTCGCCGGACGCCTGGTACACGGAGGCCATGTACCGTGCCTCGGCCCGGCTGGTGACGTACCTCTCCGAGCGGTACGGCATCCCGCTGGACCGGCAGCACATCCTCGGCCACGACACCGTGCCCGGCCCGACCACGTCCACGATCCCCGGGATGCACACCGACCCGGGCCCCTACTGGGACTGGCGGCACTACTTCGAACTGCTGGACCACCCCTTCAAGCACAGGGCGGCCAGGAAGCACCGGGTGGCGGCGGGCGACGTGGTCACGATCCTGCCGGACTACGCCACGAACCAGCCTGCGTACACCGGCTGCGTCACCAAGGGCCAGCCCTGCGCCGCGCACGGCTCCAGCGAGGTACGGCTGTACTCCGACCACGACGAGAGCGCGGCCCTGATCAAGGACATCGGCCTGGGCACGACACCGACGACCGATGTGAACGACCTCTCCTCCCGGGCCTCCACCGGTCAGCAGTACGTGGTGGCGGACACCTGGGGGGACTGGACGGCGATCTGGTACCTCGGCCAGAAGGCCTGGTTCAGGAACCCGGCTTCGGCGCCGGCGGCGGTCGGTACGCGGGGGCTGGTGATCACACCGAAGCCCGGGGTGACCGGTGTCCCGGTGTACGGCCGCGCCTATCCGGAGGCCTCCGCGTACCCGTCCGGGGTGCCGGCCCAGCCGGTCTCCCCGCTGCCGTACACGATTCCGGCGGGCCAGCGGTACGTGGCCGGTGACGAGGTGCCGGGCGAGTACTACTACGCGGTCACCTTCAGCACCGACGCGCACAAGGTCGTGGTCGGCAAGGACCTGTACTACGAGATCCAGTACGGCCACCGGGTCGAGTTCGTCCGTGCGGCCGACGTCGACGTGGTGCCGGCCGCGAAGGGCGGACGGCACCACGGGAAGTAGCCGAGGGAGGCGACCGGCCTCAGCCCTGCTGGAAAAGCTCCGCCGGGAGCGGCTTCAGCAGGGCGTACAGGTCGTCGGTGATCGGCCGGTCCCAGGCGGCGATCGTCACCAGGACACCGTCGCTGCGGTCGAACTGGACGCAGGAGATCCGGCTCTCGGACAGCTTCAGCCGGCGCACGATCAGCAGGTTGTCCCCCTGCAGGACCGGCATGTCCTCGGTGCCGACGACGCTGACGTCCTCGTCGTTCTCCAGGGCGAGGAGGAGCTGGCCGACCTCGAAGGGGACCTCGCCCTCCGCCACCTCGCGGGCCGGGGAGCCCTCGGGGAGGTTGCCGATGATCATCGCGGGGCCGCGGCCGCCGAAGAGGTCGTAGCGCAGGAAGACGCCCTGGCAGGTGCCGTCGGGGGCGGGCAGCAGCCCGGCACCGAGGTTGCCGGGCCAGTCGCCCGGGTCCATGGCCAGTACGTCGAAGTCGGGACCGGCGGGAGTGGCGCTGCGGCGACGGAGGAACGACATGCGGTCCATGGTACGGGGCCCGAGCAGCGAGATGCGGCCCTCTGCGGGGTGCGGGTCGGCCGACGCGACTCCGGCGCCCTCGCTGCACCGCCGCGCCGGCTCCCCCGTCGCCGCAGCGCCACTCCTGACCCGCCGGCGCCATCGATCCGCGGGCACTCTTGGGAACTCCTGGGCTGTCGTCACCCTGTGTCCGCCGCAGCGGTGATCAGCCACGACGGTGGTGTTCGGCGGTGCCGGGCCGGGCGGGGTCTTCGCCGTGGCGGGTGGCGGTCCTTCGCCGGGTGCGGCGCCGTCGTGGCTGGTCGCGCAGTTCCCCGCGCCCCCGGCAGGTGTCGTCGGCGCCCGCCACAAGCCGGCCTCTGCCCGAGTCCAGGGGCTGTCCGCAAAGCCGCTACAGCGTTGCCCCCTCTGTGGCGGCCAGCTCGGCGCGCGCCGCGGATGCCAGGCCGTCGGCCCCGCACCGGTGGGCGGTTTCGAGGCCTCGGCGCAGGTGGGCGGGGTCTTTGAGTTCCGTGCCCAGGGCGACCAGTGCGCAGGCCAGCTCGTAGCTCGCCGGGGAGCGGTCCAGGTGGGAGACCGACTCGCGCAGGTAGGCCAGGCGGGCCTCGCCGGACGAGACCTCCGCCGCCGTGCGCAGGGCCTGGCCGATCGCGGACGGGGCGCCGAAGCGGCGGGCACGGGTGAGCGCGTCCAGAGCCGTGGCGAGGGCGCGGTCGGGGGCGTCCTGGGCTTCGGCACGGGCCAGGTGGAGCTGCCAGGGGCACCAGGAGGGGTTGCGGATGCCGCGCGGTTCCAGGCGCCGGCCGGCCGCGGACAGCTGGGCCGCCGCGTCCTTGGTCAGGCCGCGGGCGAGGAGCAGTTCGCCGTAAACCGTCTGGGCGTCGGGGAAGACCACGGCTGCCGGGAAGGGCTCCCGGAAGGCGTGGTCGTCGGCGAGGCGGGTGGCCTCGTCGGTACGGCCGCGGGCCAGCAGGGTCTGGATCAGGGTGCCGAGGGCGTACCAGTGGGCGGGGGTGCCGGGGCCGACGCGTTCGGCGAGCCGCAGGCCGGAGCGGGCCAGGTCCTCGGCCTCGACGAGCCGGCCGCGCCGGTAGCGGACGTATCCGAGGAGGGTGTAGGCGAAGGAGAGGTGGCCGCCGCGCCAGCCCTGGCGTTCGTAGTCGGCGATCCCGGCGGCGAAGAGTTCCTCCGTGCGGTCGGGCCGGTCGGCGTACAGGAAGGCGAGGGCGACCAGGACGGGGACCTCGAAGCCGCGGTCGGCCTCGGCCCAGCCGAGTCCGCCGGCCAGGGCGCGCTCGGCGTGGTGGAGGGCGACCTCGGCGGGTTCGCCGCGCTGGATCGCGTCCCAGGTGCGCAGTCCGATGATGTACCGCTCGGTGAGGTCGCGGCCCTGCAGGCGGTCGGCGAGCCGGGCCAGCCGGCGGGACCGGGAGGGGTGGTCGGGTTCGTCGGCGCGGAAGGCGTCCCACATGAACTGTTCGGAGAGCATCCGCAGCCGTACCCTGGCGTCGCCGGTCACGCGGATCTCGCGGGCGAGGGTCTCGGAGGCCTCGGCGAGGCGGTCGCTGTGGGCGAGGACCTGGGAGAGGCGGTAGACGATGTGCTGGCGCAGGGCGGGCTCGGCGATGGGTTCCTGGAGGGCCGCGCGCAGGTGGTTGACGGTGGTGGCGGGCTCGGTGAGCAGGGAGGCGCTGCCCAGTTCGTAGAGGACGGCGGCGCGCTCCTTGGCGGGCGGGGGTTCGCGCAGGGCGCGGGCGAGGTAGCCGCGGGCCGTGTCGGGGGCGCCGGCCCGCAGGGTCTCCCCGGCGGCGGCGCGCAGTTGCCGGACGACCCAGGTGTCGCCCTCGGGGTGGGTCTCCAGGAGGTGGCGGGCGGCCGCGGTGGCGCCCTGGCCGTCATCGGTGACGCACCAGGCGGCCTGGCCGTGCAGGGCGACCCGGGTGGCGGGCGGGATGGCCCGGTAGACGGCGGTGGCGATCAGCGGGTGGACGAACTCCAGGGTCTCGGCGCCGGTGAGGACACGGGCGCCGCGCAGGGCGTCCGCGGCGTCGGCGGCCTCCTCGTGGCCGAGACCGGCGACCGCGGCGGCGAGCGCCGGGTGGATCTCGGTGCCCAGCACGGCGCAGGCCCAGGCGAACCGGACGGCGGAGGGGCCCAGGCGTTCGATGCGGGCGATCAGGCCGCTGCCCTTGACGGCGGCGGCGAGGTCGCGCAGCAGGGGCGCGCCGGCCTCGGTGGGTTCGAGGCCCCGGTCGTGGACCTTGGCGGTCAGCTCGACGGCCTCGAAGGGGTTGCCGGCGGTGACGGCCCAGCACTCGTGACAGAAGGCGTCGTCGGCGTGGTCGCCCAGGGTCTCGCGGACCAGGACGGCGACGGCGTCGGGGCTGAGCGGTTCGAGGCCGTGCGGGCGACCGCCGGCCCGTCCGGGCAGGTTGCGGAACGCGTCGGCGTGCTCGGGGAGTTCGTCGGGCCGGTAGGCGACGACGACGAGCAGCGGGAGTTGCTCGGCGCGGGGTGCGAACGCGGCGAGCCAGCCGAGGGATTCGGGGTCGGCCCAGTGGGCGTCGTCGAGGACGAGGACCATCGGGGCCTGGCGCACGGCGAGGTGGGTGAGCACCCAGTCCAGGCCGTCGCGCAGGCCCTGCTGGTCCGGCGGGGCGCCCTCGGTCGGGGCGCACAGGCCGAGGGCAGGGCCGACGATGTCGTACCAACTGCCCAGCGAGGCACGGAGTTCGGCTTCCGGGGCACCGGCGAGCCGGGGCTGCAGGAGCTGCCGGGCGACGTGGAAGGCGACGCGCTGTTCCTGGTCGCCGCCGCGGGCGGAGAGCACGGTGCACCCCTGGGCGGCGGCCCGGCGGCGGACCTCGGCGAGCAGGGTCGTCTTGCCGATGCCGGCTCGCCCGGCGAAGGCGAGCAGTGCGCCGAGCGACCTCTCGCCCGGTGCCGCGCCGTCCGCGCCCAGGCCGGTGAGTTCGGCCAACGCCTCGTCGACGGCGGCGAGTTCGCTGTCACGCTCGTAGAGCGTGCGCCGGTTGCGCAGGACCCGCTGTCCCATGACCACCCCCTGCCACGGTGGTACGCGAGCGCGGGGGGCGGGCGGCACCGTGGCTTGCAGGCAGCTCAGCGTACGCTGCACGGCGGTGATCCGCTCCCTACTGACGGTAACTGACCGAAGGGCTTGACATCACTCCCGCGGTGGCGCGGGCGGGACCACCGCGACGGGGGCGGCGGCGTGCAGCAGCACGGCGTGCGTGACGGAGCCCAGCATCCGGGCGGGCGCGAGCAGGCGGCGGCGGTGGCGGCCGACGACGACCAGGGCGGCGTCCTTGGAGGCGGATACCAGCAGGCCGGCCGCGTCGCCGGGCGGCGCGAGGACCTCGGTTCCCACGTTCGGGTGATCCTTGAGGTGCCGGGCCAGGAAGCCCTCGGCGAGGGTGCGGGTCTCCTGCTCGATCTCGTGCCGGTCGACGGCGGGCGGGACGAATGCCCCGGCAGCGGCCCAGCTGTGCACCGGCCACGGGTAGGCGGCGATCACCTGCAGCCGGGCGCCGAGCCGGGCGGCCTCCGCGAAGGCGAAGGCGAGGGTGGCGTCGTCGGGGCTGTCGACGTCCAGGCCGACCACGACCCGGGGGCCGGGTCCGGTGGGCAGCTCCTCCTGCACCTCTCTCCCCGGCCGGGGTACGACGACCACCGGGCACGCGGCGTCCCGGGCGGCGGCCATGCCGTTGGAACCCAGCAGCAGGCCGGCGAAGCCGCCGCGGCCGCGGGAGCCCAGCACCAGCAGCTGGGCGTCGGCGCCCAGTTCGGGCAGCAGCGCGCTCGGGGCGCCCTCCAGCGCGACGTACTCGACGGTCGGCCCGGCGGCACCGGCGGACAGCCGGTCGCGGATCTCGTCGAGCACGGGGTCACCCCCTTCGTCGGGTTCCCCGGCGACCAGGATGTCGGGCTGCCCCCAGGCGGCGTACTGGCGCACGTGCACCACCCGCAGCGGCGCGTCCCGTTGCCGGGCCGCCGCCACGGCCCAGTCCAGGGCGCGCAGGCTGTCTTCGGAACCGTCCGCCGCGGCGATGACCGGCGCAGTGCTCATCGTTCCTCACCTCCGGAATGCGACCTTCCCTTTCCGGGGCCAGCCTGCCGAAGGCGGCGGCCCCGGGAGGGCGCTGCCGGTCACGTGTCCGGAAATCCTCACGCAACACCCCCGGGGTCACCTCTCTGCCGCAGCGGGCGGGACCGGGGCGAGGTGCCCGCAGCGGGCGGGACCGGGGCGAGCTGCTCAGGTCAGGTCGAACTCGCCCTCGCGGGCCCCCGACACGAAGGCACCCCATTCGGCGGGGGTGAAGATCAGGGAAGGGCTCTCCGGGCGGCCGCTGTTGCGCATCGCGATGAATCCCTCGACAAAGGCGATCTGGACATCCCCCAGGCCTCGGCTGCTGGACTGCCAGTCGGCCCCGCTGAGGTCCAGCTCCGGCTTGTCCCAGCCCACTGCCCGCTGCTGCTGGATGGTGCTCTCGGCCACGTCCGTGCTCCTCCCGAATTCGTCGTCCGCGGCCAGCCTAGCTTTCGGTTCCGGCCCTCAACAGGCCACGTGGACGGGTCCTTTCAGTTGTCGGGGGCCGAGGCGCCGACCAGCCACATGGAGAAGAACTGGGAGCCGCCGCCGTAGGCGTGGCCGAGCACCTTCCGGGCGCCGTCCACCTGGTGTTCTCCGGCCTGGCCGCGCACCTGGAGGGCGGCCTCGGCGAACCGGATCATCCCGGAGGCGCCGATCGGATTGGTGGACAGGACGCCGCCCGACATGTTGACGGGGAGGTCGCCGTCGAGTTCGGTGACGCCCGACTCGGTGAGTTTCCAGCCCTCGCCCTCCTCGGCGAAGCCGAGGTTCTCCAGCCACATGGGCTCGTACCAGGAGAACGGCACGTACATCTCGACGGCGTCGATGTCCCGGCGCGGGTCGGCGATCCCCGCCTGCCGGTAGACGTCGGCGGCGCAGTCCTTCCCGGCCTGCGGCGACACCGCGTCCTTGCCGGCGAACAGGGTGGGCTCGCTGCGCATGGCGCCGCCCAGCATCCAGGCCGGCGGCCTGGCCGAGCGGGCGGCTCCGGCGCGGTCGGTGAGGACCATGGCGCAGGCGCCGTCGGAGGAGGGGCAGGTCTCCGAGTAGCGGATGGGGTCCCACAACATGGGGGACGCCTGGACCTTCTCCAGGGTGATGTCGTGCTCGTGGAGGTGGGCGTAGGGGTTCTTGAGCGCGTTGCGGCGGTCCTTGTAGGCGACCAGCGAGCCGACGGTGTCCGGGGCGCCGCTGCGTCGCATGTAGGCGCGCACATGGGGCGCGAAGAAGCCGCCCGCGCCCGCCAGCAGCGGTTGCTGGAAGGGGATGGGCAGGGACAGCCCCCACATGGCGTTGGACTCGGACTGTTTCTCGAAGGCCAGGGTCAGCACGGTGGCGTGGACCCGGGCGGCGACGAGGTTGGCGGCGACGAGCGCGGTGGAGCCGCCGACCGAGCCCGCCGTGTGGACTCGCAACATGGGTTTGCCGACCGCCCCCAGCGCGTCCGCCAGGTACAGCTCGGGCATCATCACGCCCTCGAAGAAGTCGGGCGCCTTGCCGATGACGACGGCGTCGATGTCGGCCCAGCCCAGCTCGGCGTCGTCGAGCGCGCGACGCGCGGCCTCGCGCACGAGCCCGGCGATCGACACGTCCCGCCGGGCCGCCACGTGCTTGGTCTGGCCGATGCCTACGACGGCCACGGGCTCCTTGCTCATCGCGGATCCCCTTCGAGTACGGCGACCAGGTTCTGTTGCAGGCAGGGCCCGGAGGTGGCGTGGGCGAGGGCGCGGTCGGACTCGCCGCGGTGGATGCGGGCGGCGGCCTCGCCGATGCGGATCAGCCCGGCGGCCATCATCGGGTTGGCCGCGAGGGCCCCGCCGGACGGGTTCACGCGTACGTCGTCGCCGAGCCGCAGCGCCTTGCGGAGCACGACCTCCTGCGAGCTGAACGGCGCGTGCAGTTCGGCGGTGTCCACGGGGCGTTCGAAGGCACCGGCGCGCTCGGCGGCGAGCCGGGCGGAGGGCGAGTCGGTCAGGTCGCGCACCCCCAGGCCGTGTGCCTCGATGCGGTGGTCGATGCCCCGGATCCAGGCGGGCCGGGCACACAGCTCCCGGGCCCGCTCCCCGGCCGCGAGGATCACGGCGGCGGCGCCGTCGCCGATCGGCGGGCAGTCGCCAATGCGCAGGGGCCGTACGACGTACTCCCCCTGCGGGACCGAACCCCTGAGCTGGGCGTGGGAGTTGGTGTCCGCGTCCGCCCTGCTCCGGGCGCCGACGGCGGCCAGCGCGGGTTCGTCGGTCTCCCCCGCGTCGACGAGGGCCTGGGCCTGGAGGGCGGCGAGGGCGACGGAGTCCGGCCAGAGGGGGGCCACGTAGTAGGGGTCGAGCTGGCGGGTCAGCACGTCGCGCACGGAGCCGGGCGAGGACTTGCCGTACGAGTAGACGAGTGCGGTGTCCGCGTCCCCGGTGAGCAGTTTGGTCCAGGCCTCGTACAGGGCCCAGGCGCCGTCCATCTCGACGTGCGACTCGGAGATGGGCGGCCAGGCGCCGACGCCGTCGAGGGCGAGGGTGAAGGAGAAGGCGCGCCCGGCCAGGTAGTCGCTGGAGCCGGAGCAGGTGAAGCCGATGTCGGCGGTCTTCAGGCCGGTCTGCCCGAGCACGTCGTGCAGCACCGGCATGAGCATCTCGACCTCGGAGAGCTCGTCGCTGCTGCGGCGGTGGTCGGTCTGCGCGAAGGCGACCAGTGCTATGTCACGCATCACAGCAGCTCCTTGTACGTCTCGTAGTCCGCGTCGGGTTCGCCGGTCGGCCGGTAGTGGTCGGGGTAGCGGGCTCCCTCGGTCCACACCGGCACGACCCTGAGGCCCATCCGCACCTGGTCGTAGGGGATCCCGCCGATCCGGCCGTGCAGGGCGAGGCCGGCGCCGTCGAGAGCGATGTGGGCGTAGACGTACGGCACCTCGATGTCGAGGTTCTTCGCCTTGATGTTGACGATGCAGAAGGTGGTGACCGTGCCGCCGGGACCTACCTCGACCTGTTCCGATGTGGCCACCCCACAGGTGGGGCACGCACCCCTCGGCGGGACGTACACCTTCCGGCAGGAGGGGCAGCGCTCACCGAAGGTCCGCCGGGACGACAGCGCGTTGATGTAGGCGGACTGGGCGCGGCCGGGCGAGTAGGTGTAGTCGAGGCGGGCGTGGGCGACGATGCCGTGGACGGGGTCCTCGAACTCGCCGCTGTGGCCGCCGGGTTCGGCCCCCCCGCCGTCGTACGGCTCGAAGCAGGCGATGTCGGTGATGGCGCCGGAGCGCTCCTCGGCCCAGCGGACGCGGACCCGCATGCCGGTGTGCACGGCCTCCGGCCCCGGTGCGTCGAGGGCGTGCAGCAGGGCGGTGTCGGCGCCGTCGAGCCGGACCAGGACCCAGGCGAAGGGGGTGCCGAGGGGCTGGCCGCGGCGGGGTTCGTGGTTCCAGGCCCAGGTGGTGACGGTGCCGGTGGGGGAGACCTCGACGAGGTCGCGGATCTCCTCGGCGGTCACGGGGTCGTACTCGACGGGCGGCACGAGGACGCGACCGTCGCCGGTCTTCACCCCGAGGACGACGCGTTCCCGCAGGCCGGTGAGAAAGGCGCTCTGGACGGGGCCGAGGGACCGGGTGAAGGGGAACTCGACGACGAGGGGGGCTTTGAGGACTTCAGGCATCGGGGCCTTGCCTCCTTGAGAAGGTCGGTGAGCGCGCCGGTCAGGGGCGCTGGGAACTGCGCGACAAGCCCGCACCGGCCCGCGGCTTGCGGACCGGCCCCGGCCGGCGCAGCGCTAAGCACGCTTGTAGTCAGGGGCCCGTTTCTCCGCGAACGCGCGCGCCCCTTCCTTCGCATCCGCCGTGTCGAAGATCGGCCATCCGCGCTCCAGCTCGGCGGCCAGCCCGTCGGTCTCCGTCATCTCCGCGGTCTCGTACACCGACGCCTTGACCGCCTCGACCGCCAACGGTCCGCACGCGTTGATCTGTTCGGCTATCTCCAGCGCCTTGTCCAGCGCGGTGCCGTCCGGGACGACATGGCCGACGAGCCCGATGCCGGCCGCCTCGCGGGCGCTGTACGGCCGTCCGGTCAGCAGCATCTCCAGGGCGTGCGTCCGCGGGATCTGCCGCTGCAGCCGCACCGTGGAACCACCGATGGGGAACAGCCCCCGCCGGACCTCGAAGAGACCGAACGTCGCCGACTCGCCCGCCACCCGGATGTCGGTCCCCTGGAGCATCTCGGTGCCCCCGGCGACGCAGTATCCCTCGACGGCGGCGATCACCGGTTTGCGCGGGCGATGATGGCGGAGCATCGCCTTCCAGTGCAGGTCCGGGTCGGCCTTCAGCCGGTCGCGCAGGTGCTCCCCCGCCATGCCCTGCCCGGCCAGTGCCTTGAGGTCCATCCCGGCGCAGAAGGAACCCCCGGCCCCGGTGAGCACGATCGAGCGGACGTCGTCGTCCTCGTCGGCCTCGATCCAGCCGTCGTACAGGCCGACGAGCATGGAGATCGAGAGCGCGTTCCTCGCCTCGGGCCTGTTGAGCGTGAGCACGAGGGTGCCGCCCTCGCGCCGCACCGTGAGGTGTTCCGTCCCGCCCATGGACCGTCTCCCCTCCGGAGGGATCGTCCTCCCTCCACCAGAACGAGAACAGGTTGCAGTAGCCGGGGAGCCACTTCAAGGGTTTTCTGACAGACAGTCAGATTTCTTCGCGCGAACCCTTCACACTTGCCGCGCCCTTTGCTCTGATGACCGGCGAACGGACAGGTGCGCCTTTCTTCGTCACGGTCGCCGGGGTCAGGAGGAGCGGTGGAGTACAACCTTGCCGATCTGTTCGAGTCGGTCGTCGACGTGGCCGCGGACCGCGAGGCTCTCGTCTACATCGACCACCCCGGCACGGGTGCGGAACGCAGGCTGAACTACGCGGAGCTGGACGCCGCCGCCAACCGCATCGGCCATCACCTGATCGACAGCGGGATCAAGCCCGGCGAGCATCTCGGCCTGCACCTCTACAACGGGGTGGAGTACCTCCAGACCGTGCTCGGCTGCCTGAAGGCACGGGTCGTGCCGGTCAACGTGAACTACCGGTACGTCGAAGAGGAGTTGGTGTACCTCTACCGGGACGCGGATCTCGTCGCGCTGGTCTTCGACGCGGAGTTCGACGACCGGGTGGCCGCGGCGCTGCCCCGGGCGCCGAAGCTGCGGCACCTGGTGCGGGTGGGCGAGCCGGTGGACGCGGACCTCAAGGCCCTCGCCTTCCCGGAGGCCGAGGCGGCCGGGTCGCCGGAGCGGGGTTTCCCCGCGCGCTCGGCGGACGACCAGTTCATCATCTACACCGGCGGGACGACCGGCATGCCCAAGGGCGTGATGTGGCGTCAGGAGGACCTGTTCTTCGCCGGGCTGGGCGGCGGAGCGCCGACCGGTGAGCCGGTGAAGCGGCCGGAGGAGCTGGCCGAGCGGGTCGCGGCGGGCGGCAGCGGGATCACCTTCTTCCCCACTCCCCCGCTGATGCACGGCACCTCCACGCTCACCTCGTTCATCGGCTTCAACTTCGGGCAGCGGGTGGTGATCCACCGCAAGTTCGTGCCCGAGGAGGTGCTGCGGACCGTCGAGAAGGAGAAGGTCACCAGCATGTCGCTGGTCGGCGACGCGATGCTGCGCCCGCTGATCGACGCCCTGCGCGGGCCCATGAAGGGGACGGACTGCTCCTCGATGTTCAGCGTCTCCTCGTCGGGTGCGGTCCTCTCCGAGACCGTGCGCCGCCAGTTCACCGAACTCGTCCCGAACACCATGCTGCTGAACAACTTCGGATCCTCCGAGTCCGGCTTCAACGGCACGGCGACGAACGACTCCGGGGCGGGCAGCGAGTTCCGGGTCCGCGTGAACTCCCATACCCAGGTGGTCGATCCGGCCACCCACGAGCCGGTCGCGGTGGGCCAGATCGGACGGGTCGCGCAGAGCGGCCACGTGCCGCTCGGCTACTACAACGACCCGCGGAAAACCGCCGAGACGTTCTTCCAGAAGGACGGCCGGCGCTGGGTGCTGCTCGGTGACATGGGAACGGTCGACGAGGAGGGCGTCGTCACCGTCCTCGGCCGGGGTTCGCAGTGCATCAACACGGGGGGCGAGAAGGTCTACCCGGAGGAGGTCGAACAGGCCCTCAAGTCGCATCCGGACGTCTACGACGCGTTGGTGGCCGGGGTGCCGGACGCGAAGTGGGGCAGCCATGTGGCAGCCGTGGTGCAGCTGCGCGAGGGGGCGCCGCGACTCTCCCTGGAGGACGTCCAGTCGTACTGCCGCAGCCGTCTCGCCGGGTACAAGATCCCGCGCCAGCTGGTGATCGCGGAGGCGATACAGCGCTCGCCGAGCGGAAAGGCGGACTACCGGTGGGCGCGGGAGGTGGCGGCCGCGGCGGACCGCTGACGACCCCCGTGCGGGCGGGTGCGCGGGCCGGGCGTACTCTTTGCGCGCGGTTGACCCGGGCGGTTGAACGTGGGGTTACACGGAGCCGTACGCGAGGTTGGCGGTCGTGACCTGCGGGTCCGGTCCGCCGTGCCATCACGGGGCTTCGCACGGAAGGACGTACGGGTGTCGCACCTCACGCCCCCTCGCCGGCAACTGGACAGGGACGCGGACGCGCCTGTCCCGGACCAGCCGGAGGAGGCATCACCCACACCGGCGGCGACCGGCCCCGAGCCGGCCGCCGAGACGGACACCCGTCCGACTGACGACACACCAGGGCCCGACCCCGCGTCCCCGGTGGAACCGGAGCCCGAGCCCGAGCACCAGACCGAGCCGGATGCCGAACCCGAACCCCGGCCCGAGGCAGAGGCCGATCCGGGACCTCAGGCCGAACCGGAGGCCGACCCCGAACCCCGGGCTAAGGCAGAGCCTGGTGCCGCCTCGGCCGAGGACGGGACCGAGACCGAGACCGAGACCGAGACCGCCGACCCTGGCGCCGCGAGCGCCACGGACGCCCCGGATAACCCTCACCCCCTGGCCGATCCGGCTGACCCCGGCGCCCCGGAGGACGCGGCCGCTCCGGCGGCCGCGGCCGCCGGGGCCGTCCGTGCCGGGTGGTTCCGGGGGCGGCGGCTGCCTCCCCGGGCCGCGGCCTTCGTGCGGGTGGGCACCAGTGTCCTGGCCGCGGTGTTCGTGCTCGTGGCGATCCTCGTGCCCGACCGCCTGGACCGGCTCGCGCTGGAGAACTTCCTGCGCCTGCCCGTCGAGGCACTCTTCCTGGCGATCGTCCTGCTCGCACTGCCACCGAGGGGCCGGCGGATCGCGGCCGTCGTCTCCGGGGCGCTGATCGGCCTGTCCACCGTCCTGAAGTGTCTCGACATGGGCTTCTACCAGACGCTGGCCCGGCCGTTCGACCTGGTCTTCGACTGGGTCCTGCTGACCGACGCGGCGGACTGGGTGAAGGACTCGTTCGGTCACACGGGCGAGGTCCTCGCGGTGATCGGCGTGATCGTCCTGGTCGTCGCCGTGCTCGCGCTCAGCGCGCTCGCGATGGTGCGGCTGGCGAACGTGATGGCCCGCCACCGTGCCGTGGCGGTACGCACCACACTCGTCCTGGGCGTCGCGTGGATCACCTGCTTCACACTGAGCGTGCAGGTCGCCGGAGTCCCCCTGGCCACCAGGGGCTACAGCCAGTTCCTGGTCAACCGCGTGAAGTACGTCCGCGAGGGGCTGGGCGACGCCGACGTCTTCAGGAAGCAGCTTGCCGTCGACGCCTACGCCGACACGCCGTCCGACCAGCTGCTGACCGGACTCCGGGGCAAGGACGTGCTGTTCACCTTCATCGAGAGCTACGGCCGGGTGGCGATCGACGATCCCAAGATGGCACCGGAGATGGACGCGACGCTGCAGGAGGGGAACGCCCGGCTCAAGGCGGCCGGGTTCGCGGCGCAGAGCGGCTGGCTCAGGTCACCCGTCACCGGCGCCGGCAGCTGGCTCGCCCACTCGACCTTCCTGTCCGGTCTGTGGGTCAAGAACCAGCAGCGGTACCGGACCCTGACGACCAGTGACCGCGCGACGCTCACCAGCTACTTCCAGAAGACGGGCGCCTGGCGCACGGTGGGCATCGTCCCCGGCGTGCGCAAGGCCTGGCCCGAGGGCAAGTACTTCGGCCTGGACCACATCTACGACTCCACGCACCTGGGCTACCAGGGCCCGTACTTCAGCTGGACGCCGGTACCGGACCAGTTCAGCCTGGAGGCCTTCCAGAAGCTGGAGCACGGGAAGAAGAACCGCGACCCGATCATGGCGGAGATCATCCTGGCCTCCAGCCACAACCCGTGGTCCCCCATCGCTCACATCATCGACTGGAAGGACCTGGGGAACGGCAAGATCTTCTACAAGATCAAGAAGGAGGGCACCAACCCCACGGAGGTGTGGAAGAGCGCGCAGCGCGTGCGGACCGAGTACCGCAAGGCGATCCAGTACTCCGTGGACAGCCTGACCCAGTGGGTCCAGCGCTACGGCGACGACAACACCGTCCTGGTCTTCCTCGGCGACCACCAGCCCGTCCCGACGGTCACCGGCGGCGGCAACACCAGCAGGGACGTACCGATCACCATCGTCGCCCGCGACCCCAAGGTCCTCCAACGGGTCTCCGGGTGGGGCTGGACGGACGGGTTGAAGCCGGCGGACAACGCACCGGAGTGGGCGATGAACCAGTTCCGGGACCGCTTCCTGAAGGCGTTCGGGCCGCAGGAGGCGAGTCAGGCTCAGGCGTCCAGGAAGGCGACGGTGCGGCGGACGAACCACTCGGGGTCGTCCAGCCAGGGATAGTGACCGGCGCCGGGCTGCACGGCGACCTCGGCGTGCGGGAAGGCCGCCGCGGCCCGCCGGGCCAGGGCGGGACTGGGGCCGCCGTCGAGTTCTCCGGCGTACACCAGGACGGGCGCGGCGAGGGAGTGCAGGGCGGCCCGGGTGGTCTCCGGGGTGAAGGCGCCGTCGGCGAAGTAGCGGTCGCCCGCCTCGTCGTTGGTCTGTTCCTCGGCGGCCGCGTCGTGCGCCCGGGCGGCGGCGTCCCAACGCCCGTAGAAGAAGGGCAGGAAGACCTCGTCGAAGTCCCCCCTGCCGGTCAGCCAGGCCTCCAGGGCGGGGAAGGCCCGCTCGAACCAGGGCTCGGACGCCCGCAGCCGGGCCGCCGCCAGCCGCTCCTCGGGGGTGGCGCGCAGGCCCAGGGCGGAGGGGTTGCCGGTGATCAGCGCGAGCCGCCGCACCCGCTCGGGATACGCCGCCGCGTACAGGATCGCCAGGCTGGCGCCCGCCGAGTGGGCCAGTACGTCCATGTGGTCGAGCCCCATGTGGGTCCGCAACATCTCCACGTCGTCGACCAGCCGGTCGCAGCGGTACGACGCCGGGTCGGCGGGCGTCGCGGAGTCGCCGGTGCCGCGCAGGTCGAGCAGGATCAGCCGGCGACGGGCGGTCAGACCGCCTAGGTCGCCGAGGTAGGCGGAGGCCCGCATGGGACCGCCTGGCAGGACGACGAGCGGTTCGCCCTCGCCTCTGACGTGGCAGGCGAGACGGGTGCCGTCCGCCGCGGTGAAGGTGGGCATGGCGCCGATCTTGGGGGACGGGGCGCGGTGCCGCAACGGATTTCGCCGGGCGGCCCCGGTCAATGGCGGTCCTGCGGCTTGCTCACGCGGAAGGCGAACTGCCCGCAGAAGGTGAGCTTGCGCAGGTTCACCAGGGCGGTCTCCCGCTTGGTCCGGCGGGCCCAGGCGTCGATCTCGGTGTTGAGCGGCGACTCCCTGCGCCAGAACCGGCCGTACTCCTCCCGTCGTGAACCGTGGTAGGTGCGCATGATCAGGGTCACGCCGTCGAGGGAGGGCCGGATCTCCTCCAGGGCGAGTCCGGCCTCCTCGACCAGCCTCCGGAATCCGTAGGGCGTGTAGTTCCAGAGGCTGAAGGAGTGGTAGGGCTCGAACTGGGAGGTGCTGCCGATGAACAGGCCGCCGGGACGCAGCACTCTGCCCACCTCCGCGAGCAGTTCCCTGGGCCGGGCGACGTGTTCGAAGACCTGGTGCGAGTAGACGAGCGGCACGGCGTCGGAGCGGAACGGCAGGTTGACGCCGTCGTAGAGGACCATGCTGCCGCCGCGCCCGCGCTGGGCGGCCTCCGGTGAGTCACGGATGTCGACTCCCACCCACCGGACGCCGGAGTGGTGCCTGCGGAAGAGGCCGGCCGAGGTGCCGCGCCCGCAGCCTAGGTCGACCACTCGGTCCGGTCGCCGCGGCGAGCTCATGGCCTCGTCGAGGTAGTAGCGGGAGGTGACCTGGCGGGCGTGGTCGTCAGGGATGCAGTCGCGCATGAGTTCCCACAGGGTCGACATGTCCCCACGCTACGCAGAGGTCCTTCTCCCGCCCACATCCGGACGGGTGTCCGTGGCGGCCGTCATCCCTTGGGGCGAACGGGACCGTGCCGACGGCCGGACCAGCGGGCCGATGCCGGACAGGTCGCGGGCGGCCACGCTGTTGCGGTCGGCGACCGTACAGCCGAGCGCGTGGTACGGCCACAGTCCCCCGGCCTGCCGGCGGCTGCGCTCGTTCCACTCCAGGGCCTCGACGGCGCGTGCCCGGAAGAAGGTGAGCGCGTAGCCGCCGCTGTGGATCCGCAGCAGGAAGAACCCGCCGGGGTACTCCTTGGCCGCGCCGACCTCCTGCAGGGTCACCTGCGGGGCGAGGCCCGCCTGAGTGCGCTTGTTGCGGTGGGTGTGGCCCACATGGTGGAGGAACACACCCGGGGCGGCGGCGTAGGCCCGCAGGATCGCACCGGCCTGGCGGCGGCCGAGGCGCTGGGCGGGGCTCACCGGGAAGAGGGCGTCCCGGACGGTCAGCGGGCAGCATGGCGCCGGTGCCGTCGTCGGTACCGGGCAGGGCGGTGTGCCAGGTGATGACGGCGCGGTCCTCGGTGAGGGTGACCAGTTCCAGGTGGACGGCGGCCGGTGAGCGGGGGTGGCGGCGGGAAACGGTCGCGGAGCGGAGCAGCGCGGGTGCGAGCAGGGAGCCGGAGCGGAGCAGCTCGCGGGGGCCGGGGGTGCCCGCGAGAGCGCCGAGGGGGACGGAGAGGCAGCAGTTCATGTCTGCTGTCTGCACGCCACCGGTGAACGGCGGACGTGGTGCCGGAAGCCGCACAGGGTATGGATCGGCACGTCTTGGGTCCGCGTGAGCGGCCCGGCCCGGCAGCCGGCGGGATCCGCGTCCGTGCTGTTCACGAGGGGGCGCCGAACCGTTCGCGCAGTTCCCGCTTGAGGATCTTCCCGCTCGCGTTGCGGGGCAGCGCGTCCACGAAGACGACGCGCTTGGGTGCCTTGAACGCGGGGAGCTTCTCCTTCACATGGGCGATCAGCGCGGCCTCGTCGATCTCGCCGCGCGGTACGACGACCGCCGTGACCGCCTCGATCCACCGCTCGTCAGGCAGGCCGACGACGGCGGCCTCGGCGACCTCCTCGTGGGTGTAGAGGGCGTCCTCCACCTGCCGTGAAGCGACCAGGACCCCACCGGAGTTGATGACGTCCTTCACCCGGTCGACGATCGTGTAGTAGCCGTCGGCGTCGCGCACGGCGAGGTCGCCGGAGTGGAACCAGCCGTCCCGGAAGGCCTCTTCGGTCTCCTCCGGCTTGTCCCAGTACCCCTCGCACAGCTGGGGTGAGCGGTAGACGATCTCGCCGGGAGTGCCGTCGGGTACGTCCGTGCCGTCCTCGTCGACCACGCGTGCCTCCACGAACAGGACGGTGCGGCCGCAGGAGTCCAGCCGGCCCTTGTGCTCCTCGGGGGCGAGCACGGTGGCGAGGGGGCCGATCTCGCTCTGCCCGAAGCAGTTGAACAGGGCGAGTCCCGGCAGCCGTTCGCGCAGTCGCTCCAGGACCGGCACCGGCATGATCGACGCCCCGTAGTAGGCCTTGCGCAGGCCGCCGAGGTCGCGGGTGGCGAAGTCGGGCCGGTTGGCGAGCCCGATCCACACGGTGGGCGGCGCGAACAGGCTGTCCACCTCCCCGGCCTCGATCAGGTCGAAGAGGGTGTCGCCGTCCGGCCCGTCGAGGATGATGTTGGTGGCGCCCACCGCCAGGTAGGGCAGCAGGAACACGTGCAGCTGGGCGGAGTGGTAGAGCGGCAGCGCGTGCGCGGGCCGGTCCCCGGCGCTCAGGTCGAGGGCGGCGATCGCGCTCAGGTACTCGTGCACCAGCGCCCGGTGAGTCATCATCGCGCCCTTGGGCAGCGCCGTGGTCCCGGAGGTGTACAGGAGCTGCACCAGGTCCTCGGTGCGCGGTTCGGGCCCGTCGTACGGTGCCGCGTCCGCGAGCCGGGCGAGCAGCGAGCCGTCGGCGTCGCGCAGCGGCAGCGCCGGTACGCCGTCGGGGAGCCGGCCGGCGAGGTCCGGGTCGGCGAGGACCAGCGAACTGCCCGACTGGGTGACGATGTAGGCGAGGTCGTCGCCGGTCAGGTTGTGGTTCACCGGGACGTGGACCAGGCCGGCGCGGGCGCAGGCGAGGAAGGCGATCAGGTAGGCGTCGGAGTTGTGGCCGTAGGTGCCGACCCGGTCACCTCGGTGGAGGCCCTGGCCGAGCAGTGCGCTCGCCGCGCGCGAGACGGCGTCGTCGAGTTCCTGGTATGTCCATCGCCGCTCGCCGTAGCGCACCGCCACCCGCGCGGGAGTGCGGCGGGCGCTGCGCCGCAGCACCCCGTCCACCGTGCTGCCCTGTCCCTGCGTCATGACTCATGATCCTCGGCCCGCTGCCGGGGCAGGTCAAGCGACCGCGGGGACGAACACCGGAAACCACAGTGAATGCATCGCACAACACGAGACGTTCACGGCCCGCGCTCTTTGCTTCCGCGTGCCCCCGTGCGCCCCTTTAAAGAAGGGATTCCGGAAACCCGGTCCTGGTTCGACTGGGCAGGACTTGTCTCGGGATCTCAGACCCGAAGCAGGGTCGCTCTTTTCACGTCTCGCGCTGTGCAGGAGGCTTCGATGAACGGTGCTGTGCCTGAACAAAAACGAACGTGGACAACAGGTACTGCTCCCGGCATATTCCCACTCCTCGGTAACGGTATCGCCTTATACCGCCGACCGCTGGCGTTTCTGAATTCTTTGCCCGCGCACGGCGATCTGGTCGAGATACGGCTGGGCCCCCGGCGCGCCTGGATGGTGTGCCATCCGGAGCTGGCCCACGAGATGCTCACGGACCCGCACACCTTCGACAAGGGGGGCCCGCTCTACGACAGGCTGGGCAAGCTGATGGGGGACGGACTGGTCACCTGCCGTCAGCCCGCGCACCGGGACAGACGCAGGCTGCTGCAGCCCGCCTTCCGTCCGTCCCACGCCGCCGCCTACACCGAACTCGTCGCCGGGGAGGCCGAGTCGGTGTGCGAGGAGTGGCAGCCGGGCCGGGCGGTGCCCGTCAGTGAGGCGATGACGACCCTCACCACCCGCGTGATCAGCCGGGTGCTGCTCTCCGACTCGCTGGACGACGCGACCTCGGCCGAGGTGCGGGACTGTCTCGCCGACGTCGTCCGGGGCCTCTTCGTGCGCACGGTCGTCCCCGTCGACGCGCTGTTCCGGCTCCCGACCCCCGCCAACCGCCGCTACCGGCGGGCGCTCGCCCGTCTGCACGCCGTCATCGACACGACCATCGCCGAGCGCCGCCGGGGCACCCCCCGTGACGACATCCTGGGCACCCTGTTGACGCCCGCCCCCGGTGACGGCGGCGCCCGCGCCCTCACCGACCAGGAGGTCCACGACCACCTGATCACCCTGCTGCTCACCGGCGCCGAGACCTCGGCCCTGTCCCTGGCCGCGGCCTTCAGCCTGCTGGCCCGCGACCCGGAGGCCGAACAGCGCCTGCACGCCGAGCTCGACACCGTGCTGCCCGGCGGCCGCCGGCCCGGCCCCGCCGATCTGCCCCACCTGGTGCGGACCCGCTGCGTCGTGACGGAGACACTGCGCCATTCCTCCCCGGGCTGGCTCTTCACCCGGGTCACCACCCGGGAGACGGAGTTCGCCGGGTGCCGGCTGCCCGCGGGGGCCACCGTGCTCTACAGCCCCTACCTCCTGCACCACGACCCGTCGTCGTTCCCCGACCCGGAGCGCTTCGACCCCGACCGCTGGCTGCCGGGACGGCCCACCGCCGAACAGCGGCGCGCCACCATGCCGTTCTCCGCGGGCAACCGCAAATGCCTCGGCGACGAGTTCGCCATGGTGGAGCTCACCGTGGCACTCGCGACCATCGCGGGGCGGGTGCGCCTGCGCCACCTCCCCGGGCACACCACCCGGCCCCCGCGCCCCGCGATCACGCTGGGTCCGCGGTCCCTGGTCATGACCTGCGAGGCGCGGTCGCGCGGGCCGGCCGGGTCCGCGCCCGCCGGTCACCGGCCTGCCGCGGCCGGTCACTGCTCACCGGACTCCCGAACGGCAGGTGATCACGTTGTCGACAGCGCATGAGGAACTCACTCTCGGCGTGCCGGAGGGAACGTCGGTCCCCACCCTGAGGGACCTGATCGACGCCCACCTCCGGATGCCCTTCCCGTTGCGGCGCAACCCCCACGAAGCCGAAGCCGCGGCCGGCGTCGACGCATGGCTGCGCGCGTGGGGACTGTCGGAGGAACCAGGTGTGGCGACGATGATCGCCCGCACCCGCCCGGCCGAACTCGCCTCCTGCATCAGCGCCGACGTGGATCCCGGTCTCCTGCAGATCACGGCCAACCAGATCGCCTATCAGTTCGTCTTCGACGACCGGGCCGAGGACGCCGGCCGGCACTCTCCCGGCCCGCTGCTGCCGATGCTGTTCGAAAGCATCGCGATTCTGCGGGACGGCCGGCCACCGGGCACTCTTCTCGGAGCGGCCCTCGCCGATCTCCACCGGCAGGTCCGGGAACGGTGCACTCCCGCGCAGGCGGCGCGGTGGGCCTGGAAGAGCCGGGAATACGTGCACGGCCTGCTGTACGAAGCGGTGGCCCAGGCCCAGCCCGACCTCGTGCGGGCCGCGGACTGCACCTCCATACGGTCACTGATCGCGGGAGTCGAGCCGTTCTACCCGCTGTGCGAGGCCGCCCAGCGGGAGGAGTTGTCCCCCGCCGAACTCCACCACCCCGTCGTACAGCGGCTGTGCCGGCTGTCGGCCGACGCTGCGGTGTGGATACCCGACCTCTTCTCCGCGGTGAAGGAGCAGCGGGCCGGCGGAATGATCAACCTGGCCCTGGCCCGGCAGCGCGAGAACGGATGCTCCCTGCAGGCCGCCGTCGTCCTCGCCATCCGGCAGATCAACGGCACGATCGACGAGTTCCAGCAACTCCAGGCCGAGGTCGGGCCGGAGTTGACCCCCGCGGGGATCGGCTATCTGGAGGGCATGGCCGGCTGGATCAGCGGGTGTTACCACTGGTCCCGCACCGTGCCCCGGTACGCGGACGTGGCGACGGTGCCCGCCGTGTCGTAAGAGCATCCGACGCAGTCCTCCGGCCGCTTCTCCGGGAAATGGGAAACAAGCCCTCTTACCCGGCAGGCGGACATTATCCCTTCTGCAGTTCATGATTCACCCGATAGTACTCAGTCCGGCCTGCCCGCACCGCGACAAGGCGTACGCTCGGCTCTCACCGGGCCGAACGAAAGAAGCCGAACGAAAGAAAGCGGTACGGCTTATGGCAGTGCAGCCGCGGCAACCGGTCACGGTCCACCAGACCTTGATCGAGCGCCGACGGGAACTCGAGGCCCTCGACGCCGCGTTCCGGGAGCTGCGGCGCACCACGGACGGCGTGCCCCGAGCACGGCGCACAGGCCTCCTCGCCTTCACCGGGTCGGCCGGACTGGGCAAGACAGCTCTGATGGCCGAAGCGCGCGCGAAAGCCGCCGCGGACGGGTTCACCGTGCTGTCGGGCCGGGGCGGCGAGGCGGAACAGGGTTCGGCGTTCCGTGTCGTACGCCAGCTGATGCAACCTCCGCTGGCGCGCATGGACGAAGCGGAACTCCGGGCCTTCCTGGGCAGCTGGTACGACACCGTCGCCGCCGTGCTCGGCCTCGAAGCGAAGGGGTCCGGGTCCGCTCCGGACCCCACCGGGGTGCGCGAGGGCCTCGACTGGGTCATGACGCGGCTCACGGTGAAGAAGGCGCCCGTGGTCCTGCTCCTGGACGACCTGCACTGGGCGGACCCGGAGTCCCTGAAGTGGCTCACCTCCTTCGTGCCGCGGGTCGACGACCTGCCGCTGCTGCTGGTGATCGCCTACCGGCCTGACGACCTGCCTCCGGAGGGGGGCGAACTGCGCACCCTGGTGGCGCACCACGGGGACCGTCCCCACGAGCTGGCGCTGCTCACCCCCGAAGGTGTGGCACGGATCGTCAGAGCCGAAGTCGGGGTGTCGGCCCAGGACCGGTTCTGCAGGGAATGCTGCCTTGCCACCGGCGGAAGCCCGTTCGAGACCGTGGAACTCGCCATCAGGCTCGCCGAGCGGAAGGTGACCGGTACCGAGGACGACCTGCCCGCGATGCGTGAACTCGCCGAGGCGATCAAGGGCCCGGGGCTGATCGAGCGTCTCGACCGGCTCGGCACGGCGACCGTCCGCTTCGCCCAGGCCGCCGCCGTACTGGGCTCGCCTTTCTCACCCCAGCTCGCCGCCACCATCGCGGTGCTCGGCGAGGAGGCCGCGTCCGAGGCCGTCCAGAAGCTGCGCGCGGCCCGGATCGTCTCGCTCACCCACGACGCCGACGGCGCGCTGGAGTTCGTCCACCCGCTCATCGCCACGACGATCTACCGGTCCATCCGCCCGCAGGCCATCCGGGTCGGTATGCACAATGCCGCCGCGGACGCCGTCCTGGCCGCGGGACACGGCCCCACCGCCGCCGCCCGGCATCTGCTGGAGGTGCCCTGCGACGGCAGTCCGGAAGCGGTGGCGTGCTTCCGTGCGGCGGCCCGCGTGTACCTGCGCTCCGGGGCCACCGAGGCCGCCCGCCGTCTGCTGAGCCGTGCGCTGCGGGAGCCGCCCCTGCCCGAGGACCGTGCCGCGGTCCTGCACGAACTGGCCTGTTCCACCTTCCTGATCGAACCCACGGCCACGGTGCGGTACCTGCGCCAGGCGCTGGCGGAGTCCCATGTCGACCCGGACCTGCGCGCCTCGATCGTGTTCCGGCTGACGCAGGCCCTGGCCCACACCGATCAGCTGGCCGAGGCCGTGAGCGTGGCCACCGAGGAGGCGCACAACGCCACCAACCCGCGCGTGAAGCTGCGCATGCAGGCCGACCAGTTCGTCTGGGGCATGTTCCGGGCCGACGACCACGACTCACCCGCGCGCTCGCGGACACTGGCCCGGCTGGCCGAGAAGCTGCCCGGCCGCCGCCTCGAGGAGCGCTACATCCTCGGGCTGCGGGCCTGGGACGCCGTCCTGCGCGGCGAACCGCGGCAGAGCGTCCTCGCCCATGCCGAGAGAGCCCTGGACGGGGGCATGAGCTGGACCGACGAGAACCGGGGTTTCGAGGTCCCCGCCTCGGTCGCGCTGGTCTTCATGTACGCCGACCAGCCGCGCCGGGCCGAGGAGCTGTTCGGCAAGGGGATCTCCGAGTGCGTGGCCATGGGCTGGCGCGGCTCCCATCTGGCCCTCGGCCAGACCCTCGCCGGTTACATCCGCTACCGGCGCGGCTGCCTGGCCGAGGCGGAGGAGCTGGTACGCGGCGGTCTGCTGATCGCCGACAAGGTGGAGGGAGCCGTTCCGGCCCAGTGGTTCGCCCTCGGCATCCTGATCCAGACGCTGCTGGCCCGTGGACGCGTCAGCGAGGCGCGGGCGCTCGCCGACGACCACCACTTCGGTGCGGGGGCTCCGAACGCCGTCATCTACCCCGATCCCCGCACCGTCTACGCCGAACTGCTCCTCGACGAGGGCCGGCACGCCGAGGCGGTGCGGGTGCTGGTCTCCGTCGGGGAGTGGCTGGACGCGCGTGGGTGGCGGAACCCGGCCTGGTGCCCCTGGCAGTTGCGGCTGGCGGTCGCGCTGGCCCCCGTGAACCCCGAGGAGGCCGTCGCCCAGGCCGAGGAAGCCGTGTGCCGGGCGCGGGAGTTCGGGGCGGCGTCGGCCGTCGGGCAGGCGGTGCACACGCTCGCCGAGGTGACCGGCGGCCCGGCGGCGGTCGACCTGTACGCGCAGGCCGTCGAACACCTGGAGCAGTCGCCCGCCGCCTACGAACTCGCCCGCGCCCAGATCGGCCACGGCGCCGCGCTGTCCCGGAACGGCCGGCTCCAGGAGGCCGCCGACCGGCTCTACCAGGGGCTGGAAGGTGCCGTCCACTGCGGGGCCGAGTCGCTCGCCGCGCGGGCCCGGGAGGAGCTCTCGGCGGCGGGGCTGCGGCCGCTGCCGTTGCGGTACGCGCAGGCGGACACGCTGACCGCGCGGGAGCTGCGTACCGCCGAACTGACCGTGCGGGGGCATCCGGCGGCCGTGGTCGCCAAGGAGCTGGGCCTCACCGAGCAGGGGGTGCGGCAGGTGCTGTCCCGCGTCTACCGCAAGCTGGGCACGGACGCGGCGGGCCTCTGCGGGGTCCTGGAGTCCCTGCATCGCCCGCACCCCTGAGACGTCGGGCGCGGATCACACCGGCCGGGTGCGTCCCTCCCAGTACGGGTCCCGCAGCCGCCGCTTGTAGAGCTTGCCGTTGGGGTCGCGGGGCATCTCGGCGATGAAGTCGACGGTCTTGGGGCACTTGTAGCCCGCGAGCTGCTCGGCGCAGTGGGCGAGGAGCGCGGCGGCGAGGCCGGGCCCGGGTTCGTGTCCGGGGGCGGGTTCGACGACGGCCTTGACCTCCTCCCCCCAGTCGTCGTGCGGGATGCCGAAGGCGGCGGCGTCGGCGACGGCGGGGTGGGAGAGGAGCACGGACTCGATCTCGGCGGGGTAGATGTTGACGCCGCCCGAGATGATCATGTCGATCTTCCGGTCGCGGAGGAACAGGTAGCCGTCCTCGTCGAGGTAGCCGAGGTCGCCGACGGTGAAGAAATCGCCGATGCGGTTCTTCCGCGTCTTGGCCTCGTCCTTGTGGTAGGCGAAGCCGCCGGTGTTCATCTTCATGTAGACGGTGCCGAGCCGGCCGGACGGCAGCCGGTTGCCGTCGTCGTCGAAGATCGCGAGCTCGCTGATGGGCCAGGCCTTGCCGACCGTCCCGGGCTTCTTCAGCCAGTCCTCGGCGGTGGCGAAGGCGCCGCCGCCCTCGCTGGCCGCGTAGTACTCCTCCACGCAGGGGCCCCACCAGTCGAGCATGGCCCGCTTGACGTGGTCCGGACACGGTGCGGCGCCGTGGATGGCATGCCGCATCGAGGAGACGTCATGGCGTGCGCGCACCTCCGCGGGCAGGGCGAGCAGGCGGTGGAACTGGGTCGGGACCATATGGGTGTGGGTGCACTTGTATGCGTCGATCAGGCGGAGCATCTCCTCGGGGATCCACTTGTCCATGAGCACGAGCCGGTGGCCTATGTGCAGGGACGCGCCGGCGAACTGGAGGACGGCCGTGTGGTAGAGCGGCGAGCAGACCAGGTGGACGTTGTCGTCGAAGGGACGGATGCCGAAGATGCCGAGGAAGCCGCCGAGGTAGGCCTCCTCGGGAAGCTTGCCGGGCAGCGGGCGGCGGATGCCGCGGGGGCGGCCCGTCGTCCCCGAGGTGTAGTTCATGACCCAGCCGAGTTCGCGGTCGGCGGGCGCCGATTCGGGCTGCCCGTCGAGGAGTTCGGCGTACGGCCGGAAGCCCTCGACCGTGCCGACCGCGTACCGGTGGGTGGCCGGGAGGCCGGCCTCGTCGGCGGCCTGGCGAGCCGGGCCGGCGAACCGTTCGTGGGCGAGGAGCACCTTGGCGCCGGAGTCGGCGACGATCCAGGCGACCTCCGGGCCGACGAAGTGGTGGTTGACCGGGACGAGGTAGAGGCCGGCCTGGGTGGCGGCCAGGTAGGCGGTGAGGAACTCGGGGCCGTTGGGCAGGACGACGGCGAAGGCGTCGCCGCGCTCCAGGCCGGCGGCCCGGAGCCCGTGGACGAGCTGGTTGACGGCCGCGTGCAGCCGGCCGGCGGTCCATTCCGCGCCGTCGGGTGCGACGAGGACCGTGCGGTCGGGGTCCCGGGTGGCCTGGGCCCAGAATCCGGCGGGAGGCGTGCTGGTCACGTGCCGCTCCTTCCGGCGATGCGGTTGATGCGGTCGACGGCCTGTTCGAAGCCCCGGGTGAGGTCGTCGAAGACGGCCTGGACGCTGCGTTCGCTGGTCATGCGGCCGACGATCTGGCCGACGGGGGTGCCGAGCAGGGGCTCGGTCTCGTACTTCTGGATGCGGGTGAGGGCCTCGGCGACGAGCAGGCCCTGCAGCGGCATGGGCAGGGCGCCGGGACCGCTCGGGTCGTCCCAGGCGTCGGTCCACTCGGTGCGCAGCTGGCGGGCCGGTTTGCCGGTCAGCGCCCGGGAGCGGACCGTGTCGCCGGAGCCGGCGGCGAGGAGTTTGCGGGTCACGGCGGGTGAGGAGAGGTCGGCCTCTGTGGTGGTCAGCCACAGGGAGCCGAGCCACACTCCTTGGGCGCCGAGGCTGAGCGCGGCGGCCACCTGCTGCCCGCTGCCGATGCCGCCGGCCGCCAGCACGGGCAGCGGGGCCACGGCGTCGACCACCTCGGGGGTGAGCACCATGGTGGCGATCTCACCGGTGTGGCCGCCGGCCTCGTAGCCCTGGGCCACCACGATGTCGATGCCCGCGTCCCGGTGCTTGACGGCGTGCCGGGCACTGCCGGCGAGTGCGGCGACCAGGACGTCCTGGTCGTGGGCGCGGTCGACGACGTCGGCGGGCGGGGAGCCGAGGGCGTTGGCGAGCAGCCGGATCGGATAGTCGAAGGCGACGTCGAGCTGGGTCCGGGCCACCTGCTCCATCCAGCCGGTGATGCGCCACCCGGAGGCCTCGCCGTCGGCGAGCTCGGGCACGCCGTACTTGGCGAGGGTGTCCCGCACGAACTGCCGGTGCCCTTCCGGGATCATGGCCTCGACCTCGGCCTCGCTGACGCCCTCCACCTTCTTGGCGGGCATCACGACATCGAGCCCGTACGGCTTGCCGTCGACATGCGCCTCGATCCAGTCGAGGTCGCGTTTGAGGTCGTCGGGGGCGGTGTAGCGGACCGCGCCGAGCACTCCGAAACCACCGGCCCGGCTGATGGCCGCGGCCACGGCGGGGAACGGCGTGAAGCCGAAGACGGCGTGCTCGACTCCCAGGGTCTTGCTCAGCTCCGTCTGCATGGGCGCAGGATGCCGCAGTCGCGCGGCCGACGGAAGGCTTTTTCTGATGCTCCGTCAGATTCCTTCTGCCGCGCCGTCGGACTCCCTCGGTCGACGGGGTGCCGCAGGGGTGCCGAGCGAGCCGCGCGTCAAGCCTGTTCCAGGACCGCCATCGCCGCGTTGTGGCCCGGCACCCCGCTCACCCCTCCCCCGCGCACCGCGCCCGCCCCGCACAGCAGGACGTTGGCGTGCCGGGTCTCCACGCCCCAGCGGCCGGTGCCGTCCTGGGCGTAGGGCCAGGACAGGTCGCGGTGGAAGATGTTGCCTCCGGGCAGGCGGAGGTCGCGTTCGAGGTCCAGGGGGGTCTTCGCCTCGATGCAGGGGCGGCCGTCGGCATCCAGGGCCAGGCAGTCGGCGATCGGCTCGGCGAGGTGGGCGTCGAGCTGGGCGAGGGTGGAGGTGAGGAGTTCGTCGCGGACGGCGTCGTTGTCGGCGCCGAAGAGCCGGGCCGGGGTGTGCAGGCCGAAGAGGGTCAGCGTCTGGTAGCCGCGTTCCGCCAGGTCACGGCCGAGGATGGTGCGGTCGGTCAGGGAGTGGCAGTAGATCTCCGAGGGCGGGGCGGAGGGCAGCCGGCCGGCCGCCGCCTGGGCGTGGGCGGTGGCCAGCTGTTCGTACCCCTCGGCGATGTGGAAGGTGCCGGAGAACGCCTCGCGCGGGTCGACGGCGGTGTCGCGCAGCCTCGGCAGCCGCCTGAGCAGCATGTTCACCTTCAGTTGGGCACCCTCGGCGGGCTCGGGTGCCGGGTCGCCGGTGAGGGTGGCGAGTTCCTGCGGGGAGGCGCCCACCAGGACGTGTCGGGCGGCGGCGACACCCTCCGTGTCGGCTGTGCGGTAGGCGACCTCGGCGGCGCGGCCGTCCGTCTCGACGCGCACCGCCTCGTGCCCGGTGGCGAGGACCGCGCCCGCCGAGCGCGCGGCGGCGGCCAGCGCGTCGGTGAGCGCGCCCATGCCGCCGACCGGCACGTCCCAGGCCCCGGTGCCGCCGCCGATGACGTGGTAGAGGAAGCAGCGGTTCTGCCGCAACGAGGCGTCGTGGGCGTCGGCGAAGGTGCCGATCAGCGCGTCCGTGAGGACGACGCCGCGCACCAGGTCGTCCGTGAAGTTCTCCTCGATCGCCACCCCGATCGGCTCCTCGAACAGCATCCGCCAGACCGTCTCGTCGTCGACCCTGCGGCGGAGTTCCTCGCGCGTGGGCAGCGGTTCGGTGAGCGTCGGGAAGACGCGCTCGGCGACCCGGCCGGTCATGCCGTAGAACCGCTGCCACGCCCGGTACTCCGTCTTGCCCCCGGTCAGCCGTTCGAAGGCTTCGCGGATCCGCCGCTCGCCGCCGCCGACGAGCAGCCCGGTCGGCCGGCCGTCGCGCTCCACGGGCGTGTACGAGGAGATGGTGCGGCCGCGGACGCGGAAGTCCAGGCCCAGGTCGCGGACGATCTTCCTCGGCAGCAGGCTGACCAGGTAGGAGTAGCGGGACAGCCGCGCGTCGACACCGGCGAAGGGGCGGGTGGAGACGGCGGCGCCACCGGTGCGGGCCAGCCGTTCCAGCACCAGCACGGAGCGGCCGGCGCGGGCCAGGTAGGCGGCCGCGACGAGGCCGTTGTGGCCGCCGCCGACGATGATGGCGTCGTAGGTGCGCGAAATCTCGGTGACAGCGGGCATGGCTCTTCGTAACACATGATGATCTAGGGAGGTAAGAGGCGTGCCGGAGCGCTCCGTGGAGAGGGCCGGTTCGCGTGGGCGGCCCGGTGGGGGCCGATCGCGCCGATGCGGCGGAGCCGCACCTGTGTCACTGCCCCGGGCCTCTTCGGGGCGCGTCTCAGAGCCGTCCGCCGGATGCCCGCTGCTGGCGCAGTACCGCAACCCTCCGGTACAGCTCCACCGCCTCGGCGCCCCGCCCCAGTTGCTCCAGGCAGTGCGCCTCGTCGTTGCGACTGGCGAGGGTGTCCGGGTGGTCGAAGCCGAGGACGCGTTCCCGGGCGGCGGCGACGCGCCGGTACTCGGTCAGGGCGTCCGGCCAGCGGCCCAGCCAGCCGAGGCTCACCGCGACCTCGCGGCGGCTGACCAGGGTGTCGAGGTGGTCGGGGCCCAGGATCCGTTCGCGGATCGCGCAGACGTCGCGTGACTCCGCCAGGGCCTCCTCCCAGCGGCCGAGGCGGCCGAGGTTGACGCCGAGGCCGTGGCGGGCGCGCAGGGTCTCGGGGTGGGCGGGGCCCTGGACGCGGGTGCGGTCGTCGATCAGGGCGCGGTAGAGGGCGAGCGCCTCGGCGCTGCGGCCCAGGCGGCCCAGGCTGATGCCGGCCTCGTAGCGGGCGGCGAGTGTGTCGGGGTGGTCGGCGCCGAGGGCGCGGGCACGTGCCTCGGCGACCTCGCGGTAGGTCCGCAGGGCCTCCTCCCAGTGGCCCAACTGACCGAGTGCGTAGGCGACTTCGTAACGGGTGACCAGGGTGTCGGGGTGCAGCGGGCCGAGCACCCGGGCGCGGGCCGCGGCCACGTCGTGGGCCATCCGGTACGAGTCGTCGAGGCGGCCCAGCCTGCTGAGGTTGAAGGCGAGGTTGTGGCGGCAGCGCAGGGTGTCCGGATGGTCGGGGCCCGCCAGCCGCTGCCGGGCGGCGAGGACGGCCGTGTACACCTGATGGGCCTCGAAGTGGCGGCCCAACTGGCCCAGTACGTAGGCCGTCTCCTGCCGGGCGGCGAGCGTGTCCGGGTGGTCGGGGCCCAGCGCGCGCTCCCGGGCGGCGGCGACCTCGGTGTACTCGCGCAGCGCGTCGGCGGCGCTGCCGGTGCGGCTGAGGGCGAAGGCGATCTCGTAGCGGCTGGCCAGGGTGTCGGGGTGGTCGGGGCCGAGGAGGCGGGTGCGTTCCGCGGCGACGGCGCGGTGCACCTCGCCGGCCTCGGCCCACCGGCCGAGCCGTCCCAGGCTGAGCCCGGTGTGGTGCCGGCCGGCGAGGGCGGCGAGAGCCTCCGCCGAGGGGGCGGGCGCGGCCGGCCACGGTTGCTCGGCGCCGGGGGCCGGCCGGGTGGTCCACTCGCCGGTGAGTCCGGCCGCGGGGTCGGGTGGGGTGGTGCGCAGGGCGGCGCCGGCCGCCTTGTGGCCGGTGGTGATTCCCCTGGTCCAGGACGGCATGGCCGGCTCGCGCCCGGCGGGTTCCGGGGGCCGCGGTCCCGGCCGCGCGGTGACGACGGTGGGCACGTAGGCGGGCGTCGTCCGCCCGGAGGTGATGCGGCGGCCCAGCTCCCGGGCGTCGTACGGTCGTTGCTCCGGCCGTTTGGCCAGCAGGTCGAGGACGACCTGCTCTAACCAGGCGGGCAGCTCGGGGCGGTGACTGCGCGGCGGGGCGGGCGGGGTGTCGCGGTGACCGACGAGGATCGCCCAGGCGTCGCCGAGGTCGAACGGCGGTGCCCCGGTGGCGATCTCGTAGAGCACGCAGCCCAGGGAGTACAGGTCGCTGCGCTGGTCGACCTCGGTGCCGCCGATCTGTTCCGGGGACATGTAGTGCGGGGTGCCCATGGCGATGCCCGTGCCGGTCAGCCGGGAGGTGAGGCCGATGTCGTGGCCGAGGCGGGCGATGCCGAAGTCGCAGATCTTCACCGTGCCGTCGGTGAGCCGCACGATGTTCGCCGGTTTCAGGTCCCGGTGCACGATGCCCTGCTGGTGGGTGTAGGCGAGGGCGGCGGCGACCTGCTCGGCGATGTCGACGACGTCGCCGACGGGCAACGGGTGGTGTTTCCCGTCCTCCAGGAGCTGGCTGAGGTTACGGCCGTCCAGCAGCTCCATCACCAGGTAGAGGATGCCGTCGTGCTCACCGAAGTCGTGGACGACGGTGACCCCGCGGTGGGAGAGCGCGGCGGCCACTCTCGCCTCGCGCCGGAACCGCTCCCGCAGGACGCGGGTGAACGCCTGGTCGTGGTGCGGGCCCAGCGATCTGAGGCACTTGACGGCGACCTGCCGCCCGAGGGACTCGTCGCGGGCCCGCCACACCTCGCCCATCCCGCCCCGCCCGATCAGGTCGAGCAGCCGGTACCGCCCCTGGAGCAGCCTGCCGTCCGCCATCGCGCGCCGTCGCCCCCCGTCGCCTCCAGCTCCGCCCACCCCGGGAGGCGCCGTCCTGGCCCGGCCGCGCCGTGACGCACCCCCAACTCGTCCAGTATGGCGGCCTATCGCCCGACTTTGTACGGTGCGGGGCGCGCGTCCGGGCCGAGCCTCGCCATGGCCCGCAGGATGTGTTTGGGCGGGAGTTGCCAGCGCAGACGTGCGGGAACACAGCGCAGCAGGGTGCCGGTGGCGCGCAGCCGGCGGGTGACGACGGCTGGTTCCGGCGCCGGCCTGCCGTACAACGCGTGGGCGTACGGCGGCAGGGCGGCGTACGCGAGGTCGGCCACGCGCCGCCACAGCACCTCGCGCGCCGGTACCAGAAGGGGGTGCGTGGGCGGGCGGAGCAGGAAGTCGTCCACCACGCGCGCGTCGGCCCCGGCGGCGAGCAGCGGCCGTACCTGCTCGAAGTAGGCGGCCAGCTCCGCGCGGTCGCCCGGCACCTCGGCGGGGTCGAGGCCCACCAGGCGGGCGCTGACCCGGTGTTCGGCGAGGTAGCGGTCGGCCTGGGCGTCGGTGAGCGGGAAACCTGAGCGGCGGACGACGTGCAGATACGAGTCGATCTCGGCGCAGTGCACCCACAGCAGCAGGTCGGGCTCGTCCACGCCGTAGCGTTCGCCGGTGTCCGGGTCCGTCGCGCCGAGCATGCTGTGGATCTTGCGGATCCGGGCCCCGGCCCGCTCGGCGGCCTCGCTGGTGCCGTAGGTCGTGGTGCCGACGAAGTGGGCGGTGCGCATCAGCCGGCCCCAGGCGTCGCGCCGGAAGTCGGAGTTCTCCAGCACGCCGCGGACCGCGCGCGGGTGCAGCGCCTGCAGGTAGAGCGCGCGGATGCCGGCGACCCACATCATCGGGTCGCCGTGCATCTGCCAGGTCACGGAGTCGGGGGTGAAGAGCCCGGCGTCACCGTCCATACCGGCAGGCTAACGCCGCACCCGTGGCATCCCCAGCCCGATCCAGGAGATGATCTCGCGCTGGATCTCGTTGTTGCCGCCGCCGAAGGTGAAGATGACCGCCGAGCGGTAGCCGCGTTCCAGGTCGCCGTGGAGGACCGCGCCCGCCGAGCCCTCCTTCAGCGGTCCGGCCGCGCCGGCCACCTCCATCAGCCAGGCGTAGGCGTCGCGGCGGGCCTCGGAGCCGTAGACCTTGACGGCGGAGGCGTCCTGCGGAGTGAGGGTGCCCTCCTGGACGGCGGTCACCATCTGCCAGTTGAGGAGTTTCATGGCGTCCAGACGGGTGTGGGTGCGGGCGAGGTTGCGCCGCACCCAGGGCAGGTCGATGACGCGGCGGCCGTCGGAGAGCTTGGTCTCCATGGCCCAGCGCTGCACGTCGTGCAGGGCGCGGATGGCCATGGTGCCGTGGGCGGCGAGGGTGACCCGCTCGTGGTTGAGCTGGTTGGTGATCAGCCGCCAGCCGCGGTTCTCCTCGCCGACCCGGCGGGAGACGGGGACGCGGATGTTCTCGTAGTAGCTGGCCGTGGTGTCGTGCGAGGCGAGGGTGTTGATGACGGTGCAGGAGTAGCCGGGGTCGGTGGTCGGCACCAGGAGCATGGTGATGCCCTTGTGGGGCGGGGCCTCCGGATCGGTGCGGGTGGCGAGCCAGACCCAGTCGGCGGTGTCCCCGTTGGTCGTCCAGATCTTCTGTCCGTTGACGACGTACTCGTCGCCGTCCCGCACGGCCCGGGTCTTGAGGGCGGCGAGGTCGGTGCCGGCGTCGGGCTCGCTGTAGCCGATGGCGAAGTCGATCTCGCCGGAGAGGATGCGGGGCAGGAAGTAGGACTTCTGCTCGTCGGTGCCGTACTGCATGATCGTCGGACCGACGGTGTTCAGCGCCATCAGCGGGAGCGGTACGCCGGCCTGGGCGGCCTCGTCGAAGAAGATGAACTGTTCCATCGCGGTCAGGCCGCGGCCGCCGTACTCCTTGGGCCACCCGACGCCGAGCCAGCCGTCGGCGCCCAGCCGGCGGACGGTCTCGCGGTAGAAGCGTTTCTGCGCGGCCGGGTCGGCATACCGGGCGTAGGCGTTGTCCGGCACCAGGCCGGCGAAGTAGGCGCGCAGTTCGGTGCGCAGCCGCTGCTGCTCGGGCGTGTGGTCGAGGTGCACGGCGCCTCCAGGCTCCCCAAGGGCGGTCCTGACGGCGCACACCGTAGAACGTGTTTCAGAAATTGGGAATGGCGGCGGCCCGTCGGGACCGCCGTCAGGACCGGCCGGGGTCCGGTGGGTCGGCGGCACGCGGTCCGGCGGGAACTCTCGGAGCGGAATCCAGAGGCGTCCACCTCCTCGTGCCCGGTGACGAACCGGCGACGGTGCCGCCGGTTCCAGCGGTTTTCCGGGGCTGGAGCCCCGGCGGGTCAGCCGAGTGCCGCCATGAAGTCCGTGCAGGCCACGGCGCACGCCCGGCAGGCGGCCGCGCTCGGCTCGGCGCCCGGTCGGGCGTCGAAGGCGTGGGCGCAGTCGAGGCACACGGCACGGCACCACTCCAGCTGGACGCGCAGAGCGGCCGCGTCCTGGCCGGTCTCCTCGGTCAGGGCCCGGCAGGTGGCGTCGCAGACCTCCGCACACATGATGCCCGTGCGGCGCAGCCGATCCGCCTCGGCGCCTCCGCCCGGATCCAGCGCTCCGGCACGGATCGCGCACATCCGGGCGCAGTCCGTGCACGCCTGCGCGCATGTGAACCGGTCCTCCAGGAACCGGTAACGGTCCTGCAGAGAAGACGTCCCAGTCATGCGGCCCGGGTAACCGGTAGGCGGCGCGGGCAAACGGCCGCGGCCCGGAGCGGGCGGGGGTCAGGCCTGTTCGGCGCGGACGATCACCACCGGGCATGTGGCGTGCTGGGCCACCTGATGGCTGACGGAACCGAGCAGGGCGCGGGCGAACCCGCCCCGGCCTCGGCTGCCGACGACCAGCGCCTCGGCACCCGCCGCGGCCCGCAACAGCACGTCGGTGGTGTTGCCGTGCACCAGGTGGGAACGGACCGAGTCCGCCGCGTCCGCGCCGAGCACGTCGGTCAGCTCCTGCCGCATCCGGTCCCGGGCCTCCTCGGCGTCGAGGTCCATGTCCACGGCGGGGCCCGACCATCCGTACAGCCCCGGCAGCTCCCACACGGCGACCGCCTCCACGACCGCGCCGACCAGGCGGGCGTACCGCAGGGCCCAGCGCAGGGCCGCGTACGAGGACGGTGACCCGTCGACGCCGACCACGACCCGGCGCTCGGTGACGTCCGTGTCCATGCGTTCCACCTCTCCTCGGGCGTTCGGCCGGCCCTCTTCTCCACGCTGCGCGACGGGCGGCCGCACCGCCAGAGAAGGGCGGCCGGCGGCATGACCCGGCCCGCCGGCCGCCCGCGCGTGGCGGGCACCGCGAAGTGCGGGCCGGTCGGCCCTGGTGGCACGGGCGTTCCCGTGGTGTGCTGGAGGTGACGGGAAGGACCCGCAGTGACGCGGAGAAGCGGCCGGGCGGCGGTCGCGCACCGCGCAATCAGGATCCGCGAGAAGCGGATGCCGTCCTTCCCGCCCTCTCGCGATCGGCGGATCCGAGGAGGCGACGATGCACGACAGCCCGCACACCGTCGGCGACGTGATGACCCGCGCCCCCGTCGCCGTCGGCCGCGACGCGCCGTTCAAGGACGTCGTCGCGCTGATGGACCGGTGGAAGGTCAGCGCCCTGCCCGTGCTGGAGCGCGAGGAGGGGGCGGAAGGCGGAGGCAGGGTGATCGGCTTCGTGTCCGAGGCCGACCTCACCAGGCCCGGCGGGTTGACCGCCGGGGAGCTGATGAACGCGCCCGCGGTGACCGTGCGCGCCGACGCCACCGTGGCGGAGGCGGCGCGGCTCATGGCCCGGCGCGGTGTCAGACGGCTCCCCGTCGTGGACGACCGGGGCGTGCTCCAGGGCATCGTCAGCCGGGCGGACCTGCTCAAGGTGTTCCTGCGCGCGGACGAGGAGCTGACCGAGAAGGTGCGCCGGGAGGTCGTCGACCGCCTGTTCCCGCTCTCCGCCGACCACATCCGGGTCGACGTCGCCGAGGGGGTCGTCACCCTGAGCGGCTGGATCGACAGCCCGGCTCCGGCGCCGGTCGCCGAACGGCTGACCCGCGCCGTGGAGGGCGTGGTCGACGTCCACTGCCACCTCTGCCCGGTCTCGGTGCGCGACACCCCGCACTGACTCCTGTCACCGGCTGCGCACGACAGGCCACCCATTGCATCCGATTTGCACCGTTACGAGAAGGGTATCCCTTGGCTATGAGTACGGAACCGATGCAGCTGGCCGCTCCCAGCGGCGTACTGAGTCTCGCGCTCTTCCTGGTGGCCGTGGCCGTGCTGGCGTTGCTCGCCGGGGGCTTCTGGCTGGGCAACCGGGTCAAGTACCGCGAGTCGCCCCGGCCGCGCCCCGACGAGCAGCCGAAGCTGCCACCGGAGGGTCCTGTGCGCGAGATCCGGGAGAACCGCGAGTCCGAGGAGATCCCGCTGATGCCCAAGGGCGGCCGTCCGCTCACCCCGTACGAACTCAGCAACCAGCAGACCAGGCCGAGCACGTCGAAGGACCGGCCGCGCTGGAGCAGGGGCTCCAGCGGCTCGTTCGGCGGCGGCGGGCTCGGCGCCCACTGAGCCTGGCACGAGCCTGGTCACTCCTGAACGCTCCTAGGGCGTCCGGTGGCCCGCGTCGAGGCGACCGACGTGGGCCACGTTCCCGAGGTCCTCGGCGTCCTGGCTCGGCACGGCCGTGAACCAGGCGTCGAGGATCTCCTTGAGCACCGGCTGCGAGGTCAGGCGCAGGCTGAGCGCGAGGACGTTCGCGTCGTTCCAGCGGCGGGCGCCGTCGGCGGTGTAGGCGTCGGCGCACAGGGCGGCGCGCACGCCGGGCACCTTGTTGGCGGCGATCGAGGCGCCGGTGCCGGTCCAGCAGCACACCACGGCCTGGTCGGCGGCGCCGGTGGCGACATCACGGGCGGCCGCCTCCGAGCAGACGGCCCACTGGGGGTCGGCCCCGGGTTGCAGCGCGCCGTACGTCCGCACGTCGTGGCCGCGGCTGCGCAGCTCCTCGACGAGGAGACGGGCGACGGGTTCGTCCATGTCGGAGGAGACGGAGATCCGCATGCCCGCGAGCCTAGCCGCTGACCGGCGGCGCCGCGGCGTCCGTGCGGGCCTCGATCGCGGTGAGCACCGAGGACATGTCGAGGCGGGCGTTGCCCAGCCGTACGCTCTCGCCGTAGAGCTCGCTGCTGAGGTCGAGCAGGGGGGTGGCGATGCCGGCCGCGCGGGCCGCGTCGGCGATCAGCCGGGTGTTGGCGTAGGCGTCGGCGGTGGCGGCCTGCACCGTGAAGTCGTGGGCCGCGAGCATCGGGACCTTGACCCTGGTGATGCCGCTGCCCAGCTGGCCGGAGTCGACGACGGTGCGGAAGACCTCCAGGTCCAGGCCCTGCCGCTGGGCGAAGTGCACGGACTCGGCCAGTGCCGCGAGCGTCGTGTCCAGGTACAGGTTGACGGCCAGTTTCATGAGGACGCCCGACCCGGCCGGACCGCAGTAGACGGTCTCCCGGCACAGGGGGGCGAGCAGCGGCCGCACCTCCGCCACCGCGTCCGGGTCGCCGCCGAGCATCGCGACCAGTTCGCCCGCCTCGGCCGGCCTGCGCGAACCGGAGACCGGCGCCTCGACGAAACGGCCGGCGGCGGCCTCGATGTCGGCGGCGAGCCGCCGCGCGTACTCCGGTGCCGTGGAGCCCGTCGACACGAGGAGCCGGCCGGCGACCAGCTTCGCGAACTCCGGGCCGCCCCGGCCGAGGACGGTGTCCGTCACCGTCTCGTCGAGGAGCATGACGAACACGACACGGGCGCGGGCGAAGACCTCCTCGACGCTCGCCGCCACCCGCGCCCCGGCCGCCCGCAGCGCCTCCGCCCGCTCGGGCGTCCGGTTCCACACGACGAGCGGCGTGCCGGCCCGGGCGAGGTTGAGCGCCATGGGCTGCCCCATCACGCCGAGCCCGACGAAGCCGTACATCGGATCACCGGCGCCGCGGGTGGCTTGCGTCATCGTCGCCCTCCTGGTGGTCGTGCGGTGGATGCGGATCACCGGCACTGTACGGCGCACGGTGAGCGGCGCGGTCAGCGGCCGCGCGCCGCCGGAGTCCGGTGGAGGGGCATGGTGGAGGCGCATGGTGGAGGGGCCCGGCCTTCGGCCGATCGGCCGTTCGCGCGGCGCGCCTCGGGGGAACGGGCGGGCGTCGGCGGAGGATCAGAGGGACGGACGGCCCCTGGACGGGCCGCCCGACAGACCTCACCCTCTGCGAAGGCCCCCGCGATGCACCTCCTCGACGCCCCGCTGTTCCGGCTGTCCGAGCGCGACGGCAGTCCCCGCGTTCCCCGGGCGGCGGTGTGACCGCCGCGCCGGGCGGCGGCCGCTACGGCGAGGCCGTCTTCCGTCCCGGACAGGCCGGTGAGGGCCGGCGCATCGACGTCGGCGCCCTCGTCTACGACGACATCACCGTGGCGCGGCTGCGGGCGCTGGGCGCCGGGCCGGGGTGGCGCTGCCTCGACGTCGGGGCCGGTACCGGCACGGTCGCGGGCCGGCTGCTGGACGAGGCCGGGGTGGAGAGCGTGCTCGCCGTGGACCGTGACGTACGGTTCCTCCGCGAGCGGCCCGGACTGGACGTGCGGGAGGCCGACATCACCGCCGGACTCGCCGCCCCGGACCTGGTCCCCGGCCGGTTCCGGCTCGTCCACGCGCGCTTCGTGCTGATGCACCTGCCCGAGCACGAACGTCTGATCGCCACGCTGGCCGAGCTCGTCGCGCCCGGCGGTGTCCTGGTGCTCGGCGACGCGGTGGACCTGACGAGCGACCGGACGCCCGACACTCCGTACACGACGGTGATGCGGGCCATGTGGCGGGGGCTGCGGGCGGCCATCGGCACGGACGTCTCCTGGGTGCCGTCGTATCCGCAGTTGCTGCGCGGTGCGGGACTCGGGTCCGTGGCCGCCGAGATCCATGTGCCGCCGCTGCTGCCGGGCAGTCCCGCCAGCCGTTTCTGGGCGGACACCTGGGAGCGGAGCCGGGCGGCGATGCTCGCCACCGGCCTGGTCGACGACGCGGCCGTGGACGCGGGGATCCGGTACCTGGAATCCGAGGAGTGCGCCGCGCTGTCGGCCGGCATGCTCACCGCCTGGGGCTGGAAGGCCGACGACGGCTCCGCCCCCTGAGCGGAGGGAACCCGGTCAGCGGGCCGGGGCGGCGGCTCGGCGTCGGGTCTCCGCGAGGTGGAGGTCGAGGTAGTTGGTGAGTGACAGGGCGTCCTGGGCGCTGTCAGCGCGGAGGGTGACGCGGCGGAGCAGGCCGACGCCGTCGAGCGTGACACCTTCCCGGGCGAGGACGAAGACCAGGGCGAGGAACGCGGAGCGGGCGTTCCCGTCGTCGAAGGGGTGGAAGAAGCACACGTCGAGGTAGGCGCGGGCGGCACGGGCGGTCAGTGCGAGCGGCGCTCCCCCGTCCTCGGCGCTGCCGACGCCCCCGGCGCTCCGGGCGCTCCCGGCGCTCCGGGCGCTCCCGGCGAGGCAGGCGTCGAGGCGGGCCCGGGTGTCCGGGGCGATGCCGTAGTGCTCCCGGCCGCGCTTGGCGAAGGCCGGCAGGGTGCGGAACGCGGGCGGCGTTGCGGTGCCCAGGACGTGCTGCTGCCAGCTCCGCAGCAGTTCGAAGTCGAGCGGCGCGCCGTGCGCCGCGTCGGCCCGGAGCCGTTCGAGCGCGGCCAGCAGCCCCTCGGCCCGCGCGGAGTCCAGGGCGCGGTCGAAGACGCGGATGTCCTCGGCCGCGCCGTCGCGCGTCGGTGTCACCGGCCCTTCCCCGCCTCGGTTGGCGGCCTCCTGCCAGGCCACGGTCTCCCGTACGGCGAGCCACCGTGCCAGGTGGTCGACGGCCGGCCCCGCGGGCGACCGGGGTCCGCGGGACGGCGGCAGCGCCTGCGCGAGGCGCTCCGCGATGTCGTCGACCAGCACGTTGTCCGGGGTGGTCCAGCTGCGGAACCGCCCGCCGACCGCCTCGTCGACCAGATCGCGCGCGTTGTCCGGGGCGAATCCCCACCGGTCGAGGAACCAGCGGAGCACCTGCTCGCAGTGCCCGTGCCAGCCGCTGCCGCAACCGGTACGGTCGACGACCTGCAGGATCAGGTTCCGTGCGGCCCGTTCCCACAGGATCCGCTGGTCTTCGATGTCCGCCGGATCCAGCGGGTACGCCTCGAACCGCCCGGCGAGGCTCTCCAGCCATGACCGCCACTCGCGCAGCGCCGCGACGACCCGGTCCAGCGTCTCCTCGGGGGTCGTGATCGAGTCCCGCGGGCAGCACCAGCTGCCGACGGGACCGCCGTCGAGGTCCCCTTCGTCGTGCGCCCAGCGCCAGCCCACGGCCCAGCGGCCGTAACGCTCCATCAGCGCGTACGACACGGCGGTCGCCCAGAGAGCGCCCTCGCCATGGCTCCAGGAACTCATCGCCGGATCGGCGCGCGACACGTCCGGGGGGCGCGGAACGCATCGGGCCGGACCGAGCGAGCGCACCACCCGCGCCGCCGCGGCGTGGTCGAACGGATGGCGGGCGGGGTCCGCCTCGTCCCAGGACAGGTCGAACGGCCACAGCACAGACTTCACGGCGCAAGCCTCCACGGCCGCCCCGCGACCGGGCAACCGCATTAAGTGTCCGGCGAGCTGCGGCGTACCGCGGTCAGCAGGGCCTACGCGGTCGCAGCAGCCTCGCGGCTCCGCGCGGTCGATGCGTGCGGGACTCTTGACGTCACTCCTATGACTGCGTAGACATGACTACGCAGACATGACAGCGCAGTCAGCCGACCGCACATGACGTGACGGGGCCCGATCCAGTGGTCGGGCGGTCACCGGGAGATGCCATGGCACAAGGGACGGGACGCGGCAGGAGCACTGCCGCGCCGCGCAGTGTGGACGTGGCACGGCTGGCCGGTGTCTCGCAGAAGACCGTCTCGCGGGTCCTCAACGACGAGCCGTACGTCTCCGAGGACGTGCGCCGGCGGGTGCTCGACGCCGCCGAACGGCTCGGCTACCGACGCAACGACGCGGCCCGCGCGCTGGCCTCCGGACGCACCCGCTCGATCGGCGTGGTGACGCTGGGCACGGCCCTGTACGGACCCGCCTCGCTGCTCATGGGCGTCGAGCGGGTCGTCCGGGACACGGGCTACGCCCTGCGCGTGGTCAACACGGTGGAGGGCGACCCGGCGGGCCTCTCCGGTGCCGTGGACTCGCTCCTCGACCAGGGCGTGGACGGCATCGTCATCTCCGAACCCATCGACGAGCAGGGGGACGTGTCCCTGCGCGTCGACGTGCCGGTCCTCGTCATGGGCGCCCCGCCCCCGGTCACCGCACCGACCGTGCTGACCGCCGGGAACGGCGCCGACCTGATGGCCCGCATCGCCACCGGACACCTGCTGGGAATCGGGCATGTGACGGTCCATCACCTCGCCGGACCGCAACGCTGGTACGCCGCCCGGGACCGGCTGGAGGGCTGGCGGGCCGCCCTGACCGCGGAGGGCCGGGAGGTGCCGCCTGTCGCCGGGGGTGACTGGTCGGCCGCCTCCGGGTACGCGGCGGGGCGCGAACTCGCCGCCGACGACCGGGTGACCGCGGTCTTCTCCGCCAACGACGACATGGCGATCGGCCTGGTCCGCGCGCTGTCGGAGGCAGGCCGGCGGGTGCCGGAGGACGTCAGCGTGGTCGGTTTCGACGACATCCCGGTCGCCGCCTATGTGACTCCCCCGCTCACCACGGTGCGCCAGCCCTTCGACGCCGTGGCGCAGGAGGGTCTCAAACGCCTGGTGCACGCCATCGAGAATCCGGCGGCCGATCCGCTGCCGGCGAGCGGGCCGCCGGTCGACCTCATCGTCCGCGCCTCGACCGCGCCACCGCCCGGCCGCAGCACATCGGCCCACGGCCGGCGCAGCCCGGCAGCAGGTGCCGCGTCCGGTCCGGCAACCACTCCGGCAACCGGTCCGGCCTCGGCGAACGGGGGTGTGACCGCGCCCAACTGACCTGCCGTCCGGCCACCCCGCCCCCCATTCGCCGAGTTGCGCTCCGCGGCGACCGGTCGGCCTTCCCCCCGGTGCTCGGCGCGGTCATGGTCCCGACCACGGCGGCCTTCCTGCTGCTCCAGCGGTACCGGCAGAACGGCCTGGCGGCCGGCGGCGTCAAGCCGTGACCACCCCCACTCTCCTTCGGAGGTCTCCTTCATGGCGGCTCTGCCTGCCCGTGTCCTGTTCGGTGCCGCGTACTACCACGAGTACCAGCCGTACGAGCGTCCCGCCGAACGCCTCAAGACCGACCTCGACCTGATGGCCGACGCGCATGTCACCGTGATCCGGGTCGGCGAGTCGGTCTGGTCGACCTGGGAGCCGGACAACGGCCGCTTCGACCTGGACTGGCTGCAGCCGGTCCTCGACGGCGCCCACGAGCGCGGCATCTCCGTCGTCCTGGGGACACCGACGTACGCCGTCCCGCCGTGGCTGGCCCGGCAGTACCCGGAGATCACCGGCGAGCGGCGCACCGGTGAACGGATCGGCTGGGGTGCCCGGCAGGAGGTGGACTTCACCCACCCGGCGTTCCGGTTCCACGCCGAGCGGGTGATCCGCCGCATCGTCGCCCGGTACGCCGGCCACCCGGCGGTGATCGGCTTCCAGGTCGACAACGAACCGGGCAACGAACTCCTGCACAACCACGGCGTCTTCCAGCGCTTCGTCGACCACCTCCGCGAGAAGTACGGCGACGTGGAGACCCTCAACCGGGAGTGGGGCCTGGTCTACTGGTCGCACCGGCTGTCCACCTGGGCCGACCTGTGGACGCCGGACGGCAACGCCCAGCCGCAGTACGACGTCGCGTGGCGGGAGTTCCAGGCCCGTCAGGTCACCGAGTTCATCGGCTGGCAGGCGGACATCGTCCGTGAGTACGCCCACCCGGAACAGTTCGTCACCACCTGCGTCTCCTACACCCGGCCCGCGGTCGAGGACGACGAGCTGACCGACCGCCTCGACGTCGCCGCCGGCAACCCGTACTACGACATGCAGGACGGGCTGCTGCTGCCCGACCCCGCGCCCGACGGCCACGAGCAGCAGTGGAAGACCACCGGCGTGTGGTCGCTGTACCGGACCGCCGACTGGATGTTCTCCTCCCGGCAGGCGCCGTTCCTGGTCACCGAGACCAACGCCGGCTCGATCGGCTTCCCCTGGGACAACCGGCCCGCCTACGACGGCCAGTGGCGGCAGGCCGCCTGGGCGCTCGTCGGACGCGGCGCCCGCATGATCGAGTACTGGCACTGGCACACGCTGCACTTCGGCGCGGAGACCTACTGGGGCGGCATCCTGCCCCACACCGGCCGGCCCGGCCGCACCTACGCCGAACTCGCCCGCCTGGGCGCGGAGTTCGAGACCGCGGGCGCACTCGTCGCCGGTCTGGAGCCGGACGCCGACCTCACGCTGGTGTACTCGACGCCGAGCAAGTGGCTGATGCAGAAGTACCCGCCGCTCGCCAGGCCCGACGGCGAACCCGACCCGGCCGCCTACCACCGCCTCTTCGACCCCTTCTACCGGGGCGCGTTCGAGGCGGGCCGCCAGGTACGCATCGTGCACGCCCGGCAGCTGCACGATCCGTCCGGGGAACGGGAGGGCCTGTCCCCCGAGGAGGCGGTGCGCCGGCATCCGGTCCTGGTCGCGCCGGGGCTGTACCTCGCCGCCGACGCGACCCTCGACTGGCTCGCGGCCTACGCCCGGGCCGGCGGCCATCTGGTCCTCGGCCCGCGCACCGGCTACGCCGACCAGGAGGCCCGGGCCCGCACCGAACCGGCCCCGGGCCGCCTCACGGACGCGGCGGGGGTGTCGTACGACGAGTTCAGCAACCTGTTGGCAGAGGTGCCGGTGCGGTCGGCGCCCGGCGGTCCGCTCCGGCTGCCCGAGGGCGCCACGGCGACCCGCTGGGCGGAGTGCCTGACCGTCACCGACGCCGAGGTCCTCGTCACCTACGACCACCCGCACTTCGGCCGCTGGCCCGCCGTCACCACCCGCCGGCACGGTGCGGGCCGGATCACCTGCGTCGGCACGGTGCCCGGCCGGGACCTCGCCCGGACGCTGGCCGCGTGGCTCGCCCCGGCCCCCGGCCACGGGTGGCGGGACCTGCCCGCGCCGGTCACCGCGACGACCGGTACCTCGGCCGACGGGCGCCGCGTCCACATCGTCCACAACTGGAGCTGGCAGACCACCGGCGTCGCGGCCCCGACGCACCTCACCGACGTCCTCGCCGGTACGTCCCTCGCCGCGGGCGCCACCCTGACCCTCGGCCCGTGGGACGTCCGTGTCCTCGTCTCCGCCGACCTCGGCTGACCGCCCGAGAGGCCGTCCGGAGAAGAAGAGCCGCACGCGCACGGCGGGCCGTTCCTCGACCAGCCGCGCCCGCCCTCGGGCGGGCGCGGACCGCATCTGCGCAGAAGCGACACACAGGCTGCACACTGCCTGGCCAAAGGCTCGCTACCGTTCTGGCCGTTCGATACCACGTACGAACGAGTTCAGGCCAGGGCTCATGAGGCCGCTGGCGCAGTCGAGTCAGGAAGACCGCGGATGGACTACTGCGCATCGTGCCGTCGGCACCTCAACGGCGCCCTGGCGTGCCCCGGATGCGGCACCTACGCCCCGGACCTCGCGGTACGCGCCGCCGCCGCTCCGGCGGTGACCGGCGCCGCGTCCTGGCAGACCCCGGCCGACACCACGTGGCTCGACACGGACGCCCGTCCCGAAGGAGCGGCCGAGGGCGACGGCCCGGACGTCGCCCCCGTGGCCGCACCGGCGGGCCGGGCGGCTCGGCGCCGTCAGCGGGCCCGGTGGAAGAAGAACCAGCGGCGGGCCGTGGTGGCCACCGCGGTCGCACTGGTCGGCGGCGGGCTGACCGTCGCCTCCCTGGACCGGCAGGGCGCCGACCGGGCACAGGCGGCCACGGCCCCGGACAACCGACCCATGGGCCTCGCCGACGAGCCGGTCAAGGACACCGGCCCGGCCGCGTCGGCGCCGACCGGCCGCCACCGCGCCCCGGACCGGACGACCTCCGCCCGCGCGGTGACGGCGAACGCCCCGCACGCGCAGAGCACCGGCGTGCCGCAGGCCACGTCGGTGCCCGGCCAGGACAGCGCCACCTCGCCGACGCGCACGACGGTCTCCGCCGCCCGGCCCCGGTCCGCCGCCCCGGGGTCCGGCACCGCCGTCGGCACGGCGACGTCGACGACCGCCACGCCCACGCCCGCCCCCAGCGCCACCACGTCGGCCTCCGCCGCAGGCTCGTCGGCGTCGCCGGCGAGCCCCGCTCCGACCACGACCACGGCCGCGACCTCACCCTCGCAGCTCTGCCTGCTGGTCGTCTGCATCGGCTGACTCCGGTCGTCTGCATCGGCTGACTCCCGTCCGCGGTGCCGCCGCGCCCCGCCCCGTCCGCTCGTCGCCTTCCAGGGGTGCGGCACCGGCTCGCGGAGACACTGGTGGCCGTGGAGGGCGCCGAGGCCGCCCACTCGGCGGCCGGGGACGCCTGAGGTCGCTGCCGGCCAAGGCGGCGGCCCGGACAGGCCGCGCCGACCGCGGCCCGGCACTGCCAAGTGCTCGGCGGGACGGGGTCCACCGCCGTGCACCCGCTGCACCGGCACGTCCTCCGGGCCCTCGCACTGGACGGACTCCTCGGCAGCGCACGGGAGTTGACGCGCGAGGCCAGGGCGCGGGCGCGGACGAAGGGCACCGCGCCCCGGCGACTCACCAGGGCAGCCGGCCGTTGACGTCGAAGTAGCCGCCGGTCGGTCCGTCCGGGCCGATCTGCGCCATCCTCACAATGATCTCTGCGCCCTGCTCGACGGTCTGCGTGCCCGTGTTGCCGTTCAGGTCGGTCTTGGTGAAGCCGGGCTCGACGGAGTTGATCCGCATGGCAGGGAACGCCTTCGCGAACTGCACGGTGAGCATGTTGACCGCCGTCTTGGATGTCGGGTACGCGATGCCCGGGTAGAAGTGGGCGGGATGGGCGGGGTCGGAGAGGGCCGTCAGTGAGGCCAGGCCGCTGCTGACGTTGACCACGACCGGCGCGGCGGAGCGCTGCAGCAGGGGCAGGAAGGCGTGCAGGACGCGCACGACTCCGAAGACGTTGGTCTCGAAGGTGGTGCGCATCTGGTCGGCGGTGACGGACTCGGCCGTGGGCACCCTGTTGTCCGGCGTCCTGGTCTCGATCCCGGCGTTGTTGATCAGGACGTCGAGCCCGCCGTCGGCCGCGACGGTCCTGGCCGCGGCTTCCACGGAGGCGTCGTCGGTGACGTCGAGCAGGACGAACCGGGCGCCCAGCTCCTGCGCGGCCCGGCGCCCACGCTCGGCGTCCCGGGCCCCGATGTACACGGTGTGACCTGCGGCGATGAGCTGGCGGGCGGTCTCGTAGCCGATGCCCTTGTTGGCTCCGGTGATGAGTGTTGTCGTCATGTCTCCACCCTGCGTCCCGGCCGCCGGATCAGCCAGCAGTCCCTTCTTCCTGGGACTGCCGGTACCAGGCACGGTGACGGGCGACGGTGTTGACTGGGGGCATGACGGCGACGGAACTGGGCCAGGCGCTGCGGCGTTGGCGGGACCGCGTTCCCCCGGACGCGGCCGGGCTGGCGGCGGGCGGCCGTCGCCGGACGGCGGGGCTGCGGCGCGAGGAACTGGCGCTGCTGGCCGGTGTCTCGGTCGACTACGTGACCCGCCTCGAACAGGGCCGGGCGGCCCACCCTTCCGTGCAGGTCGTCGAGGCGCTGGCCCGGGCGCTGCGGCTGTCCGCCGACGAGCGGACGTATCTCTTCGGGCTGGCGGGGCTGGTGCCGCCGGGTCCGGACATGGTGCCCGGGTACATCACACCCAGCGTGCAGCGGCTGCTGGACCGGCTGGCCGGCACGCCGGTGGCGGTCTCCGACGCGGCCATGACCCTGCTGGTGGCCAACCCGATGTACGCGGCGCTGATGGGCGACCCGTCCCAGCTGCGAGGCTTCCAGCGCAACGGCGTGTGGCGGAACTTCCTGGGCTGGCCGACCCGGGTGCGGCACACCCCGGAGGAACGGCGCGCCTTCGAGGCCGTCCTGGTAGCCGAGTTGCGCTCCACGGCCGCCCGTTATCCCGGCGACCGACAGCTGCGGCGGCTGATCGCCGAGGTGCGTGCGGGGAGCGAGCGGTTCGCGGAGCTGTGGGACGCCGGGGTCGTCGGCCGGCTCGAGGCCTCACGCAAGACGATCGAGCATCCGCAGGTGGGGCTGCTCACGCTGGACTGCGACCAGCTCCGGATCGAGGACCAGGACCTGCACATCCTCGTGTACTCGGCTGAGCCCGGCACCGAGGACGCCGAGAAACTGGCGCTGATCTCGGTGCTCGGCACGCAGAGCCTGGCCGAGTGGCGCTAGCGCGGCTTCTCCTTCGTCTCGTCCGGCTTCGCCCGAATCGGATGGCCGCTGACGCTCAGCGCGTTGCCGTGTCCGGTCCGGTGGGCGTCGAAGACGGACTGGAACGCGCATCGCGGCGATGCGTTCGGCGAGTGCCCGCAGGCCTCCCACCATCCGGGTGGTTGTGGCGCACAAGGGTTTCCCGTCTCCCCCTGAGGGCAGGGATGTCGCGGTCCGCGACGATTCGGGTCGTGGCAATGAGACAAGGGAAACAAGCATGGCTCAGGGCAGCGTCAAGTGGTTCAACGCGGAGAAGGGGTTCGGGTTCATCGAGCAGGACGGCGGCGGCCCTGACGTGTTCGTGCACTACTCGGAGGTCCAGGGCAGCGGCTACCGCAGCCTGGACGAGGGCCAGCGCGTCGAGTTCGACATCGGCCAGGGCACGAAGGGCCCGCAGGCGCAGCAGGTCAGGGCGCTCTAGTGCGGTGACCGCGCAGGCCCGTCGGGCGGGTTCCCGGCGCCCACCCGACGGCCGCGCACCCGACGGCCGCCCGTGCGGCGGCCGTCACCCCTCGGCGGCGGCCCTGCGGATCTGCGGCTCGAACTCCCGCCGTACGTAGACATCGAACGGCTCGGACAGCGCGCCGTCGATGACGTGCCGTACCCGGTGTTCCGCCGCGAACGCCTTGATCGCCGCGCGCGAGTCGGGTCCCACGCCCCCGCCGATGACCAGTACGCCGAACTCCTCGGTCGCCAGGAGTTTCAGGGCCTCCTCGTCGGTGCTCACCCCCTCCGCGTCGAAGCCGTCCGCGTGCAGCGTGGCGAGTACAGCGGTCACCCTGGCGGGCGTCCTTCCGAGCACCAGTGTCCTCATGGTCGTTTCCTCTCCGGCGGGTCGGTAGCGGCACGGTCCAACGTAGTAACTCAACCGGACTTGAGGTCAAGCTCGGCGCCCGCTCCGCGCACACGGTGGCGATGTGCAGCCCCTGGCGCTTTCCGCCGGCCGGGGCCGAAGAAGGTGCGCCGGCCGATCCCTGCCGCGGCGGCGATGTCATCGAGGGTCGTGTCGCCGAGGCCACGCCGGGCGAGGAGTTCGAAGCCCAGCTGTTCGAGCGCGGCCCGTGACGTGACCCGCGGCCGTCCCGTGCGGGCCTGCCCCACTCCCTCGCAGACCGCCGCGTTGCCCCGAGGCGGCTCCCTCCGCGATCCCTCCGTCCGGCCCGTGCGCCGCCCGCGAGGAGCGGCCCGGCGGCCCGTGCGCCGCCCACCTCGTCCTCGCGTCGCACGGACCACGCGCGGAACCTGACCGCCGCCTGGCCCGGGGTGCGCGTCCCCGAGACGTACCAACCCCTCACCGGCACGGTGCGCGAGCGGGTGGTCACCGCCGTGCGGGATCCCGGCACCCGCACCGACGCGCGCTGGACGGTCACCCCCTGGTTCTACGGCACGCTGCTCGGCCTCGCCCTGCCGCTGCGGCCGGTGGGCCTGGTCGCCGACGGCCTGTGGTGCGGGCTGCTGCGCCGTGAGGCGGGGCTCTTAGGTCAACTCCCTTGGCGAAGTCAAGTGTTGACATGTCCGGAGCGCGTGACTGATGATCACAGCTACGTCACGGAGCCCCTTCGGAAACTCCCCACAGCTGACGCCTCAGCGTGCGCGTCCGCACCACGCGTCTCCCCCCTCCCATCGGTCCTCCCTCACCCGCCGATATCCACGCGTCCCCCACTTCACCCCTCACTCCCCCTGCCCTTCGCCCTCCTCCTTCTCGTTGCGCGGGCACTGGAGCGCCGCCTTCGTTCGCCGCGCCCCGCCACGTCCATGCCTCTTTGTTCCGTTTGTTCCGTCCCCGGTCCCGTCCCCTCGACAGGAAGGCCAGGCCTTGCCGGTGCCGAACACTCCCCGCCCCGTCCCCACGGCCCCGGCTCCCCGGGTCCGGCCCGCGTCCTTCGCCCAGCAGCGGCTGTGGTTCCTCGCCCAACTGCCGGGCGGGAACACCGCGTACAACGAGACCCTCGCCTTCCTTCTCACCGGACCGCTCGACCAGGACATCCTGGCCGCCGCCTTCGACGCCCTGACCGACCGGCACGAGTCACTGCGGACCCGGCTGGTGGCCGAGGCGGGCGGGGTGTGTCAGCACATCGACCCGGCGGGCTCGGGCAGCGCCCTCGACGTCGAGGATCTCAGCGCCGCCGCCGACCCGGAGGCCTGGGTCGCGTGGTGCCAGCGGGAGGAGGCGGAGCGGGAGTTCGACCTGGCGGCCGGTCCACTCTGGCACGGTCGGCTGCTCGTCCTCGACGGCGAGCGGCACGTGCTGCTGCTGACGTTCCATCACAGCATCTACGACGGCGCGTCGATGAACGTGATGATGCGGGAACTCGGGCTCGTGTACCGCGCGTTGGCGGCAGGAATCCCGGCCGCGCTGCCGGAGTTGCGGCTGCAGTACGCGGACCACGCCCAGGCGCAGCGCGAGTCCGTGCTCGGCGGCGCTCTGGCGGCCCAGGAGGCCTACTGGAAGGGCGCGTTGGCCGACGCCCCGGCGATGCTGGAACTGCCGTTGTCGAGGCCGCGCCCGGCGGAGCAGCGCTACGACGGCGGCCGGGTCGGGTTCGAGCTCGACGCGGACGTCACGGCCGACCTGCGCGCCCTGGCCCGGCAGCAGGGAGCGACCTTGTTCGTCGCGGTGCTGACGGGCTGGGCCGTCCTGTTGTCCCGGCTGTCCGGGCAACAGGACATCGTTGTCGGCAGTCCGGTCGCGGGCCGCCGGGGGCCGGGGGCCGCCGGGCTCATCGGCTTCCTCGTCAACTCGCTCCCGCTGCGCGTGGACCTGTCCGGTTCGCCGACCGCGGCCGAGGCCCTGGCCCGGACCCGGTCGGTGGTCCGCGACGCCCTGGCCCACCAGGACCTGCCGTTCGAGCGGATCGTCGAGGTGGTGAACCCGCCCCGCAGCGCCGCGCACACCCCGCTGTTCCAGACCATGCTGGCCTGGGTCCCGGACCGGCACGGGCTGCTGGAGCTGCCCGGCGTCGAGACCATACCCCTGCCGATCGCGCACGCCCCGGCCAAGTTCGACCTCGCCCTGTCGGCGACCGAGTCGCAGGGCCGCGTCACCGGGCACCTCGATCACGCGACCGCGCTGCTGGACACCGCGACCGCCGAACGCTGGGCCGGACACCTCCGGCATCTGCTCACCGACATGGCCCGGCACCCGCACCGCACCGTCGACACGCTGGAGTTGATGGACCCGCGCGAGCGCCGGGCGTTGATCGCGGCAGGCGACGCCACGGCGGCACGGGACGACACCGACGACGCCGGGGCGGCCCGACACGACACCGACGACACCGACGACATCACGGCGGCACGGAGCGAGACCGGCGCCCCGTCCGACGCGACCGCGACCGCGTTGCGCACGGCCTCCGGTCTCGCCGCACTCTTCGAGGAGCGGGTCCGCGCGCACCCCACCGCCACCGCCGTCACCGACCGCGAGCACGCGCTGGACTACGCGACGCTGGACCGGCGCGCCAACCGGCTCGCGCACGCCCTCGTCGCCCGTGCCGTCCGGCCGGGTGACGTCGTCGGACTGCACCTGCGTCGCACCGTCGACCTGGCCGTCGGCATCCTCGGCGTCCTCAAGGCGGGTGCCGCCTGGCTGCCGCTCGACCCCGGGCAGCCCGGGGAGCGTCTCGCCGGCATGGTCGAGGACGCCGTGTGCCCCGTGGTCCTCACCGACCACCGCGGTACGGACCGCCCGCGGGACTGGCTCGACCTGCGCACGGTCGAGGCCGAGGCCGGGCCCGGCGGAGACTCCGAGGCCGACGGGACGGCCTGGGAGCGGCCGCCGGCCGGGATCACCCGGGCCCCGGACCAGCTTGCGTACGTGATCTTCACGTCCGGTTCCACGGGGCGGCCCAAGGGCGTCGCCGTCGAGCATCGCAGCGTCCTCAACCTCTTCTCGGCCTGGCACGACCGGATGGGCACCGCGCCCGGTGAGGCGGGCTCGGCCTGGTCCAGCATCGGCTTCGACGCCTCGGTCCACGAACTCCTGCTTCCCCTCACCACCGGCGGTACGGTGCACATCGTCCCCGAGGAGGTGCGCGGCGACCCTGAGGCCTTGTTCGCCTGGCTGCGCGAGCACGAGATCGTCCAGGCGTTCCTGCCGCCCGCCTACGTCAAATGGGTCGACGAGGACCCGGACGCACGGCTGCGCGGCCTGCGCCTGCGCACGCTGCTGACCGGGGTGGAGCCGCTGACGGAGGCCGCGCTGCACCGGATGACGGAGCGGCTGCCCGGCCTGCGGATCTGCTTCGGCTACGGCCCCACCGAGGCGACCCTCTACAGCACCGCGCACCACGACCCCCGTCCGCTGGACCGCCCGTGCCCCATCGGCCGCCCGCTGCCCGGTACCCGCTGCTACGTCCTGGACGCCCGGATGCAGCCGGTCCCGCCCGGCGTCGTCGGGGAGATCCATCTCGGCGGGGCGGCCCTCGCCCGCGGCTATCTGGGGCGCCCGGACCTCACCGAGGAACGCTTCCTGCCGGATCCGTTCGTGCCCGGCGCCCGCGTCTACCGCACCGGCGACCTCGCCCGCTGGGGTGACGACGGGCTGCTCCACTACGTGGGGCGCGCGGACGACCAGGTGAAGCTCCGCGGGTTCCGCATCGAACCGGCCGAGATCGAAGCGGCGCTGACGCGGCAGCCGGGTGTCCGCGAGGCCGTCGTCCTCGCCGATCGGGGCCCGGCGGGCCGGCCCCGGCTGGTGGCCGCCGTCGGCCGGGGCGCCGCCGCGGCGCGCACCAGCGCCGACTGGCGTGCCGCCCTCGCCCGCGTCCTGCCGGACTACATGGTCCCCGCCGTCGTCCTCGACCTGGCGGCCCTGCCGCTGACCCGCGGCGGGAAACTCGACCGTGCCGCCGTGCTGCGCCAGGTCCACGAGGAGACGTCCGACCAGGTCAACACCGCGAGCCCGCGTGATCACGTCGAGCACGCCCTGTACCGCATATGGCAGCGCGTCCTGCTCCACCCCTCGATCGGCGTGGGCGACAACTTCTTCGACATCGGGGGCACGTCGCTGTCCGCCATCAAGATGGCCCACGAGGTCACCGAGGTTTTCGGTCGCCGGCTGCCGGTCGCCGAGGTCATGGTGCGGCCGACGATCGAGGCGCTGGCCGCGCTGCTGCGCGAGGACGGCGCGCATCGCGCACCGGGCAGCCTGATCGAGTTCCGCCGGGGCAGCGGCCCACGGGTGGTCTGCGTGCACCCGGCGGGCGGCACCGCCTTCTGCTATCTCCCCCTCGCCGCCCATCTGCCCGCGCACGCCGGCCTGTACGGCATCCAGTCACCCGGCGTGAACCCGGGAGAGGACATGCTGCCCAGCGTGACGGCCATGGCCGAGGCGTACCTGCGCCTGATCGAACCGCTCGGGGCGGGGCCGCTCGTGCTGACCGGGCTCTCCTACGGCGGGCTGGTCGCACACGAGATGGGGCGCCTGCTCGGCCGGGCCGGGCGCGACGACGTGAGCGTGGTCCTCCTCGACACGCAGGCGACCGACGACAGCGCGGGCCGTGCGGCGATCACCGCCGTCGACGCGGCCGAGTTCCGCGACAAACTCGTGCGGTTCAACGGAATGTACCCGGGCATCGACGACGCCCAGGTGGACCGCTACTTCCGGATCTACAACCACAACCGGCTCACCGCCCGCGAGCACGTCCCGGCGCCCTCCCCGGCGCGGCTGGTCCTCGCCGAGGCCGTGCCGGGCGGCGTCGACACCCCCTTCCACGCCGAGGTCCGCGCCTTCTGGCGGCGGCGCGCGCAGGGCGAGTTCCGCGTGGAGACGATGGCCTGCGACCACTGGGAGATCCTGGAGGGCGCCGAGACCGCCCGGGTCGCCGCGCTGCTCGCCGCCGAACTCGCCCATCACGAGCTGCAGTCGAGGCGCGCGGTGCACTCCGTCGCCGTACCGGCGGGAGAAGCGCGATGACCGACCGCACCGCACCCCCCGTACCGGCGGCAGCCGGGTCGCCCGAGACGGAAGCACCCGCACAGGAACTGCCCGCGTGCGAAACACCCGAGACCGAAGTGCCCAAGTCCGAAGTGCGTGGGACCAAAGTGCTCAAGACCGAACTGCCCGAGACCGACGTGCCCGCGACCGACGTGCCCGAGACGGAACTGCCCGAGGTCGGGCTCGCCGCGGCCGTCCTGGACCAGGCGCGCCGCACTCCCTCCGCCGTCGCCGTCGAGGACGGAGACCGGCTGCTCGACTACGCCGAACTCGACCTGCTCAGCGCCCGGGTGGCCGCGAGGCTGCGCGAACGGGGCGTGGGCGCCGGGCAGTCCGTCGCGGTCTGCCTGCCCCGCTCCTGGCAGCTGGTGTGCGTCATGCTCGGCATCCGCCGCGCCGGTGCCACCGTCGTCCCCCTGGACCGGCTCAGCCCGCCCGACCGGCAGCGCCACATCCTCGACGACTCCGGTGCCGTCGCGGTCGTCCACGACGGCACGGCCGAGCACGCCCACGGGATCGACGCCGGCCTGCTCCTCGGCCCCACCGCGGCACCGCTGGACGTCAGGGCGGCCGCGCTGACCGGTGACGGCGACGGGACCGGCTTCCTCTTCTACACCTCCGGCAGCACCGGCCGCCCCAAGGGCGTGGAGGTCACCGACGCGGGTGTGCTGCGGCTCGCCCGGCCAGGCTGGCTCGACCCGCGGCCCGGCGCCCGCTTCGCCTGCCTGTCCAACCCGGCCTTCGACGCGCTGAGTTTCGAGGTCTGGGTCCCCCTGCTCACCGGCGGCGTCTGCGTCGTCCTGGACGACTCCGAGGTGCACAGCCCGCACCGGCTGGCCGCCGCGCTGCGTGAACGCCGCGTCGACACCGTGTTCATCACGGTGGCCCTCTTCAACACGGTCGTCGAGAAGGTCCCCGGCTGCTTCGCCGACGCGGGCCAGGTCCTCGTCGGCGGCGAACGGCTCGACGCGCGCGCGATCCGTTCCTGGTACGACGCCAATCCAGACGCCGGCACCGTCCTGCACAACGTGTACGGGCCGACGGAGGCCACGACGTTCGCCCTGTGCCACCCGATCCCCCGCGACGTCGACGGCGACTCGTCGATCCCGGTCGGCACCGCCCTGCCGGGGACCGGCCTGCTGCTGCGCACCCCGGACGGGCGTGTCGCCGAGGACGGCGAGGTGGCCGAACTCCTTCTCTCCGGACCGGCGTTGGCGCGCGGCTACCGCAACCTGCCGGAGCTCACCGAGCGTTGTTTCGTCCACCTCGCGGACGGGGACGGCACCCCGCGTCGCTGGTACCGGACCGGTGACCTGGTGCGCCGGGACGCCGAGGGGCGCGTGCACTTCGTGGGACGCGCCGACCGGCAGGTCAAGGTGCGCGGCTTCCGTGTCGAGCCGGGCGAGGTGGAACAGCGGATCCTGGCCCTGCCCGCCGTGCGCCACGCCCATGTCTGCACCCGGCGCGACTCCGCGGACCGGCACGAACTGCTGGCGTTCCTCGTCCTCGGCGACGACGGCCTCTCCTTCGCCGACTACGAACGCCACCTCACCACCGCCCTGCCGCCGTACATGCGCCCCCACCGCACCCACCTCGTCCCGGAACTCCCGCTGACCGCCAACGGCAAGGTCGACCAGGCCGCGCTGGTGCGCGAGGCGGCCGCACCGTGGCGCGGGACCCGCGCGGACGCGGTGGCCGTCAGCGCGGCACAGCGCCCTGTCCTGGAGATCGCCGAGGACATCCTCGGGATGGGCGGTCTGCGTCCCGACGACCGCTGGATCCCCAGCGGGGGCGACTCCCTGAAGGCGCTGCGCCTCCGCTTCGAGATCCAGGAGCGGTACGGCGTCGACATCCCCCAGGACCTGGTGCTGCGGGCGGACTTCGCCGCTCTGGCGGACGCCGTGCGCACCGCTCCGGCCGACGACCGGCCGCCCGTGCCCACCGCCTCGGACAGCGCGGACGGCGCGGACGGAACAGACAGCGGGGACGGCGCGGACGCCCCCGCCACCAGTGAGCAGGAACGCCTCTGGCTCCTGCACCGGCGCGACCCCGACGACCGCTCCTACGAGGTGCCGCTCGCCTTCCGTGTCCAGGGAACCGTGGACCCGCGGGCGCTGCGCCGCGCGCTGCGCACGCTGGTGGAGCGGCACCCCGCCCTGCGGACCCGGCTGGTCCCGGCCCCGGACGGCCTGCGGCAGCGCACCGAGGCGCCCTACGACCCCTGGACGCCGCTCGCCGCCCGCGAGGGAGAGCCCTGGCAGGAGACCGCCGGCCGCTTCTTCGCCCACCGCTTCGACCTCACCGAGCCCCACATGCTGCGGGCCGCCTGGGCGGACCACGCCGACGGCGGGCTGCTGCTTCTGCATCTGCACCACGTGGCCGTGGACGGCTGGTCGCTCAACCTCCTCTTCCGCGACCTCACCGCCGCCTACGCGGACGGCCCGGGACCCCAAGCCCCGGGATCGGCCCAGGCACCGGCACCGGCACCGAGCCCGGTCGACCTCGCCCGCTGGCAGCGGGACTGGCGGGCGACCGCCGGCTACGAGCGCCTGCGCACCCGGCTGCGCGACCACTACGCGCACGCGCCGGAGCCGTCACCGGCGCTGCCCGCTCCCCCTCCCGGATCAGGATCCCGGGCGGGGCTGCTGCGCACCTCACTCGACCCGGCCCGCCGTGCCGCACTGGACCGGCGCGCCGCGGAACTGGGACTGACCAGGTTCCAGCTGCTCGTGTCGGCGTTCGCCGCGTCCGTGTACGGCGTGACCGGGCAGGCCCGGCCGCTGGTCGCCGCTCCGGTGGCGAACCGGCCGCGCCCTGAGTTCGCCGAGAGCGTCGGCATGTTCGCGAACACCGTCCTCCTGGACCTCGCCCTCTCGCCCGACGACTCCCTGCGCACCCACCTCGGCGCGCACGCCGACACCGTGCGCCGGGTGCTGGAAGGGCAGGAGGTCCTCCTCGCCGACGTGCTGACCGAGCCGGCGTTCCGCGAGCGCTCACCGCTCTTCGACTACCTGTTCGTCCTGGAGAACACGGAGTTCTCGGCGCTGCGGCCGGCGGGCTGTGCGGTCGAGCCGCTGTGGCCCGAGCCCGCGGGTGCCAAGTGCGCGCTGACGTTGTCGGTGGTGGAGGAGGAGTCGGGGCTCGGCTGCCTGTGGGAGTACCGGGACGACTTCGGCGCCGTACGCGCGCAGACCGCGGCCCTGCTGTTCCGGCGGGCCCTGGAGCGGCTGACCGGCGGCGATGACACGACCCTGCGGGAACTGCTCGCCCCGCACCGCTCGTCGGGGACCGCCCACGGCCGCCCCGTGGCACCGGACTTCACGACGGTCGCTGAGGGCTTCGCCCGCCAGGTGGCCCGCACTCCGGACGCCCCGGCCGTGACCCTCGGCCGCACCACCCTCACGTACGCCGAACTCGACGCCCAGGCGAACGAGTTGGCGTCACTACTCAGTGTGCCGGAGGATCCCGCCGCCCCGGCGTCCGTGGCTCTCTACCTGCAGCCGTCCGTCGAGCACGTCGTCGCCCTCCTCGCGGCGGCCCGCCGGAATCTGACCGTCGTCCCGCTCGACCCCGCCTACCCGGCGGCCCTGCTGCGCCATGTGCTGGCCCAGGCGGCCCCGTTGTGCGTACTGACCGGCGCACAGGACCTCGACGTCCTGGCCACGATCACCCCGCCGGATCTGCCGCGGCACGTCGTCACCCTCACCCGCACGCCCACCGCGCCGCCGGTGCCGTACCGGCACCAAGGGCTGCGGCCCCTCTACACGCTGTTCACCTCGGGCTCCACCGGCACCCCCAAGGGCGTCAAGGTTCCCGACCGGACGCTGTGCTCGCTGCTCACCTGGCAGCGGTCCACCGGAGGACTCGAACGGCCCGCCGTCACCCAGCAGTTCTCCATGCTGTCGTTCGACGTCTCCTTCCAGGAGATCCTCACCACGCTCTGCTCCGGCGGCGAGCTGCGTCTGGTGCGGCCGGCCTGGCGGCAGGACATGCCCACGCTGCTCGACGAGTTGGAGACCGGCGGGGCGGAACGGATCTTCCTGCCGTACGTGGCCCTGCAACTGCTCGCCGAACACGGCGTGCGCGCCGGGGTGTTCCCGTCCCGGCTGCGGGATGTCGTCACCGCGGGCGAGCAGTTGGTGTGCACGGACGCGATCAGGCGCTGGTTCGCGGGACTCCCGGAGGGCGCCCGCCTGTTCAACCACTACGGGCCGACCGAGACCCATGTGGTGAGCGCCCTGTGCCTGGACGGCGACCCGGCCGCCTGGCCGGCGCGCCCCGCCGTCGGCCGCCCGGTGGCGGGGGCCGTGCTGCGGGTGGTCGACGACGGCGGTCTGCCCGTCCCGACGGGGGTCACGGGCGACCTCCTCATCGGCGGGCCCATGGTGACCCGCTGCTACCTCGGCGACCCGGCCGCCCACCGCGACCGGTTCGTCGACGACCCCGAGCTGGGCACCCTCTACCGCAGCGGGGACCGCGCCCGCTTCGACGAGGACGGCCTGCTGCACTACGCGGGCCGCGACGACGGGCAGGTCAAGCTCGGCGGCCACCGCCTGGAGCTGGGCCAGGTCGAGGCCGCGCTGCTGGACTGTCCCGGGGTGGTCAACGCGGTCGCGGGCGTGCTGGACGCCCGGCTGGTCGCCGTCCTGCAGTGCCGGGGCGCGGACCCCGACCCGGCGGACCTGACCCGGCGGCTGGCACGGCTGCTGCCCGCCTATGTCCGGGTCGCCGCCTTCCGCAGGGTGACGGAGCTGCCGCGCACGCCCAGCGGCAAACTGGACCGGCGGGCGGCGCTCACCGCTGCGGGCCGTGAACTCCGGCCGGGCGAGGACACTTCCATGGGCACGGACGCGGACGCCGGGCTGTCGCCGCTGGAGCTGCGGCTGACCGAGCTGTTCCGGGCGGCGACCGGGCGGACGGTAGGCGTGGACGAGCGGTTCCTGGACGCCGGGGCCACCAGCCTGGACCTGATGCGCTTCCAGCTCAGATGCGCCGGGGAGGGCGATCTCCCCTTCTCCGTGCCGGACTTGTTCGAGCACGTCACCCTGCGCGCGCTGGCCCGGCTGGTGTCGGACGACGGCGCCGGCCGCGGCACGCCGGCGCGGCGGCCGGAGACGTCCGGCGGCGCCCGGCGGACGGCGGACGAGCCCGTCGCCGTCGTCGGCATGGCCGTCCGGCTGCCGGGCGCGCCCGACCTGGCCGCGTTCTGGGACCTGGTCGTCTCCGGACGGCGGGGCATCGAGCACTTCGCCGCGGACGACGGCCGGGTCGGCGCCCGCAGCCAGCTGGCGGGACCGCTCGGGTTCGACCCGGGCCGGTTCAGGATCAGCCCGCACGAGGCCCGCCTGATGGACCCCCAGCAACGCCAGCTGCTGATGAACTGCGCCGAGGCCCTGGCGCACGCCGGAATCGGCGACCCGGCGCGGCTGCGGGTCGGGCTGGTCGCCTCCTGCGGCGAGAACACCTACTTCCAGCGCATGCTCCGCGACGGCGACCCGGCCCTGCTGCCGGACTCCTTCCGGCTCGCCCTGCACCACGAGAAGGACTTCCTCGCCACCAAGGCCGCCTACCATCTCGGGCTCACCGGACCGGCGTTCACCCTCCAGTCCGCCTGCTCCAGCTCGCTCGCCGGGGTGCACGTCGCCGCCGGGATGCTGCGGCAGGGCGACGCCGACGTGATGCTCGTCGGCGGGGTCCTCGTCGACACCGGGCTGACTGACGGCTACACCTACCGGCCGCAGCACATCTTCTCCCCCGACGGGCACTGCCGGCCCTTCAGCGCGGACGCCGAGGGCACCGTCGGGGCGAGCGGCACCGGCGTGGTCGTCCTCAAGCCGCTGGCCGCGGCGCGCCGGGACGGCGACCCGGTGTATGCGGTCGTCACCGGTTCGGGCCTCAACAACGACGGCTCGGGCAAGCTCGGTTACAGCGCCCCGTCACTGCCCGGGCAGCGGGCCGCGATCCGCGCGGCACTGGCCCGCAGCGGCCGCGCCGGCGGCGACGTCGGGTACGTGGAGGCGCACGGCACCGGTACCCGGCTCGGCGACCCGGTCGAGGCGGCCGCGCTGCGGCAGGCGTACGGGCTGGCGGCGGACGCGCGGACGGCGCTGTCCTCCGTCAAGAGCCAGATCGGGCATCTGGGCGCGGCGGCCGGCGTGGTAGGTCTGGTCCGGGCGGTGCTCGCCGTGCACCACGGGGTCGTGCCGCCGACGGCCGACTTCGACCGGCTCAACCCGGAGATCGCCGACGGCCCGTTCCGGATCCCGGTCGCCGCCGAGCCCTGGCCGGCGGGCCGGCGCAGGGTGGCCGGGGTGAGCAGTTTCGGCATCGGCGGTACCAACGCCCATGTGCTGCTGGAACAGCCGGATCCGGAGCCCGACCCGGACCCGGGCCCGGCCCCGGCGGAGCCGCTGCCGTGCCTGGTGCTGTCCGGTGCCTCGCAGGCCGCGGTCCGCGCGGACGGGCGCCGTATCGCCGACTACCTCGCGGCGCGGCCCGACGCGTACCCGCAGGTGCTGCGGCACCTCCAGGCCGGGCGGCCCGCCCTGGCCCACCGCGCCGCGGCCGTCTGCCCGGACGCCGCCTCGGCCGTGGCCTGGCTGCGGTCCCTGCCGACGGTCACCGCGCCCCCGCCCCGGGACGCGCGACCGGTCGAGGAACTCGACCCGCACGCCGTCGCCGAGGCGTGGACGGCCGGCCGCACCGTGGCCTGGCCGGCGGGCCCGGCCGCCGCGCCCTGGGACTTCCCGCCGCCCGCCTTCGACACGGCCGAGTACGACTACCCACGCGCCGCCGCACCCCGTCCCGCCGAGAACGGCTCCCCCCGCGCCCTGGGGACCCCGTCTCCGGCCGAGTCCGACGCGTCGAACGCCCCCGCGCACCACTCACCCGGCACCACCGACAACGACTCACCACACATCCTGGCGACTCCAAGCCCGGCCGAGTCCGACGCGTCGAACGCCCCCGCGCACGACTCGCCACGCACGACCGAGAACGACTTGCCACATGCCCTGCGTACTCCACGCCCGGCCGAGTCCGGTTCACCACGCGTCTCCACGCACACCTCACCCAGCCCCGCCGACGACCGGTCCGGGACATCCCGGCTGCCTGCCGCGCAGTGGCTGCACCAGTCGCTGTGGACGCGCGCCCGGCGGGCCCGCACCGGAGCCCCTGCGTCCGGCCGTACCGCCGTCGTGGTGATCGGCCCCGGCCGGGACGGCGAGAGCTGGCGGTTCCTGGAACGCCACTACGGCCGCGTGGTGACCGTACGGGCCGGGCAGGGGCTGACCCGGCTCGGCGACGACCGCTACGAGGCCGACGTCACCGACGCCGTGCAGCTCGCCGCCCTGCTCGACCGCCTCACCGGCGCGGACGAACCGGCCGTCGACTGGCTGCACGCACTGCCGCTCGCCCTCGACGGCAGCCCGACCGCGTCGGCGCTGGAGACGGCCGAGTGGGCCTGTCTCGACACAGTCGCCGCCCTCGCCCTGGCCCTCGCCGGCCGCCCGGAGCCACGGCGGCCGCGGGTCTGGCTGCTGTCCCAGCGCGCCCAGCCGGTCACCGGAAGCGTGCACACCCCCGCGGCGGCACTGCTCGCCGCGGCCCTCGAAGTCCCCCGGCAGGAACTGGGCGTCACCCTGCGCTGGACGGACCTGCCGGGCCCGCACCCGGCCGACTGGGCCGCCCACCTGCCCGACCTGCTCCTCGACGGCACCGTCACCGACCCGGCGACGGCCCTGCGGGACGGCTTCTGGTGGCGTCGCACCAGCGTGCCGGTACCCGTCGGCGAGGCGCCCCGGCGCGCCGCGGCACCGGGCACCCATCTGGTCCTCGGCGGTACCGGCGGCATCGGCATCACGCTGGCCGCGAGCCTCCTCGGGCACCCCGGCAACCGGGTCGTCCTGGTCGGCCGAAGCGCCGAAGTACCTGCCGGACTGCGGGCGTTCGGCGACCGGGTCACGCTGGTGACGGCCGATCTCGCGGCCGAGGACCCCGCGGCCGTGGCGGACCGGCTGAGCCCGCTGCTCGACGGCCTGGCCGGCATCGTGCACGCGGCCGGTGCCGCCGCGGGCGGGCTCCTGGCCCGGCGCGAGCCGGCCGCCGCCCGCCAGGTCACGGCGGCCAAGCTCCGCGGCGCCCTGCTGGTCGAACTGCTCGTCGCCGAGCACGCCCCCGACCACGTCCTGTACTGCTCCTCGATGGCGGCCCGGTTCGGCGGAGTCGGCCAGTTCGACTACGCGGCCGCCAACGCCTGCCTCGACGCCTACGCCCATCACAGCGCGCCCGGCGGCGACGCCACCGTCCGCACCAGTGTCGGCTGGGACGCGTGGCGGGACGTCGGCATGGCACAGCGGCACGCCGACCGGGCGGACGCCCGGCACCGGGACCACCTGGCCGTGGCGCTGACCCCGCAGGAGGGTACGGCCGTCTTCGAGCGGGCCCTCCACCTCCAGCTGCCGTACCTCATGGTGAGCACCACGGACCTGACGGCCGCGCGGGCCTTCTACGAGCCGGCCGCCGCCACCGGAGGCGCCGTCGCACCGCTCCTTGCACCGGCCCGCGCACCGGCGCACGCCGAGCCGGAGCAGGGGCCCCCGCCCGTGCCGGGTGACCCCGGTGGGGAGGTCACCGGAATCCTCCTGGCCCTCCTCGGCCTGGACACCGTCGACCCGCAGGCGGCCCTGTACGACCTGGGCGCCGACTCGCTGACCCTGCTGGAACTCCTCGACGAGATCAAGCGCAGGCACGGCACCGACATCGAACTGTCCCGGCTCAGCCACCGGGTGAGCCTCGCGGAGATCCTCGGCCACCTCGGCGGCGCGGCGCGCCCGTCCGGCTCGGTGGAGGTCGAGGTGTGGCAGCGCGGCCCGGGGCCGGACGTGCTGTGCCTCGTGCATCCGGTGGGCGGTGACGTCCAGGCCTACCGGCCGCTGGTGTCCGCTCTCCCCGACGACCTCACCGTCTGTCTGATCGCCGACCCCGCCCTGCACGACCCCGGGCTGCCGGACCGCTCCATCGAGGAGCGTGCCGCGCACTATCTTGCCGCCCTGCGGCGGGAGTTCCCGGCGGCCGGGCACCGACTGACCCTTGCCGGGTGGTCGTTCGGGGCGTGGACCGCGTTGTCGATGGCCGCGCTCGCCGAGGCCGAGGGCCGGCCGGTGACCGCCCTGCGGCTGCTGGACCCGCCGCCGCCCGGGGCCGGACAGCGCCTCGCCGGCTACGACGAGGAACGGATCCAGGCGGTGTTCGCACGGGAGTTGAGCGGAAACGGAGCCGGGCGGCCGGCGGATCGGGGGCACGGCGCCACAGGTCCCGGCGCGGACCCGGGCGACGGTCTCTCGGAGTCCGGCCGCGGCTACGCCGAGCGGCTCGCACGCTGCTGCCGCGCCAACCTGGCGGCCATGGCCGGGCACCGGCTGCCGCGGCTGCGCCGGACGCCGACCACCGTGTGGCTGGCGGCCCGCGCCGTGGCCGAGGCCACGCTCGCGCCCGAACCGACCGCCCCCGGCGCCTGGGACGCCCATCTGCCGGCGTCGTACCGGCTGCACCAGGTAGCCGCCGACCACTACCAGATCGTCGCCGAGCCGCAGGTCCGGGAGATCGCCGCCGCCCTCACCGAGCCTGTGTCCCCGACCGACGCCCGGCCGCAGCCCGCCGGACGGAGCTGAGGAGTTCATCCGTGGAGCATCCGTACACCCGCCTGCCCGCGCGTTCGTTCTGGCGGACCGCGGTCGCCGAGCCCGACGCCGCGGACATCGACGGCCTGTGGACGCCGAAGTTCGCGATCGGCCAGGACGACCCCGTCGTCACCGCCGGGTCCTGCTTCGCCGCGCACATCGGCCGGGCCCTCCTCGCGGAGGGCATGCACTGGTACGACGCCGAACTGCCGCCCCCGGGCCTGACGCCCGCCGAGCAGGCGGCGCGCGGATACCGCCGGTTCTCCTTCCGGACCGGCAACGTCTACACGGCCGCCGCGCTGCGCCAGTGGATGGCCTGGGCGCTGGAGGAGGAGAAGCCGCCGGAGGAGGTGTGGGAGGAGGGCGGGGCCTTTCACGACCCCTACCGGCCGACCGTGGAACCGGACGGCCACCACTCGCCGGAGGACGTGCTGCGGGCCCGCGCGGTCACCCTGGCCGCGATCCGCACCGCCCTCGCCGCGGCCGACGTCCTGGTGTTCACCCTCGGCCTGACCGAGGCCTGGCACGACACCCGTACCGGCACCGTCCTGCCGGTGTGCCCCGGCACCGTGCGCGGCAGCTACGACCCCGGCCGGCACGTCCTGCACAACCACACGGTGGACCGGGTGCACCGCGACCTCACGGAGGTGCTGGCCCTGGCGCGCGGCGTCAACTCCCGGCTGCGCACGGTCCTCACGGTCTCCCCGGTCCCCCTGACGGCGACCGCCACCGGCCGGCACGCGCTGGTCGCCACCACCCACTCCAAGTCGGTGCTGCGCGCGGCGGCCGGCCAGCTCGCCGACGCGCGGGACGACGTCGACTACTTCCCGTCGTACGAGATCGTCACCGGCTTCCCGTACCGGGCGGCGTTCTACGGCCCGAACCTGCGCACGGTCACCCCCGACGGAGTGGCCTTCGTGATGCGGCACTTCTTCCGCGCCCTGCGGCCCGGGGCCGACGCGGCTCCGCCCGCGCCCGCGCCTTCCACCCCCGTCACCGGCGGAGAGGACCACTGGTGTGACGACGCCGTACTCGACTACCACGCCCCCCGTTCCGGCCCGGTTCCTCCTGCTCGGTGACTCCCACGCCGGCTGCGTCGGACGCGCCGCGCAGCAGGCGGGGCTGCCCTTCGTGGGCGGGCCGGTCGGCTCGGGGCGGGACTTCCTCGGACCGTTCCTCGCCGAGGGCGACGCCGACCTGGCCTTCCAGGACGCTCAAGTGGCGCGGCTGGTGCGGGAGTTCCTGGACGCGCTAGGCGTGACCGGGTTCGCGGGGCTCGGGGTGCCGCTGGTCTGCACGTTCGGGCTGAGCGCGCACACGGTGGCCACCCGGCAGAACTGGGACGTCCACCGCGACCGGGACGGCACCGTGCCCGAACGGTTCCTGCGCAGCGGCCTGTTCGGCGACCTGGTCCGGGCGAGCGTGCGCGGCGCGCTCGCCTTCTACGACCGTACGGCCGCCCTCGGAGTGCGGGTGCTGGCCCTCCTGCCCCCGCAGCGGGTCCCCGGCATGTCCGATCCCGGCGTCTTCTTCGCCGCCCAGGACGTCATCGCCGCCGAACTCACCCAACGGGGTGTGGAGTTGCTCGACCTGCGGGCCCGCGTCAGCGACGGTGCGGGACACCAGCGGCCGGTCTTCTGCCAGGCCGACGACACGATCCACGGCAACCTCGCCTTCGGCCGGCTGGTGGTCGCCGAACTCCTCGACCGCGGGCTCTGAGTCCGCTCCCCTCCCGCGTACCCCCGTCCCCTTTCCCGTCCGCCCTGTCCCAAGGAGGTCCTCATGGAGGACTACGCACTGCGCGCCGTAGCCGAGCTCAGCACCCGCCCCACCGAGCCCTACGAGACCCTCTCCGTCGCCCCGATCACCCCGGTGCTGGGCGCGGAGGTCACCGGCATCGACCTGTCCCGGGAGCTGACACCGCGGCAGGAGAAGGAGCTGAAGCACGCCTTCCACACCCATCACGTGCTGGTCTTCCGCGACCAGGACCTGACCCCCGAGGACCACAAGCGGTTCGCGGGCGTCTTCGGCGAGCTGCACCCCGTCGCCCTCGCCGCCGAGGGATCCGACCCGTACATCCTGGAGATCAAGGCGGACAAGGACTCGACGGCCGTCGCCGGCAACGGCTGGCACTCCGACGGCACCGCGGACGCCGAGCCCTCCCTCGGCTCCATGCTGTACATCACCACGGTCCCGGAGGGCGGCAGCGGCGGCGACACGCTGTTCGCCAACATGCACCTCGCCTACGAGCTGCTCTCCCCCGCCCTGCGCGGCTTCCTCGACGGTCTGACCGCCCTGCACGACGGCGCCAAGCCCTGGACGGACGCCGGGCTGACCCCGCCGCCCGAGTACGACGTGCCGCGCACCGAGCAGCCGGTCGTCGTCCGCCACCCGGAGACCGGCCGCAGGCTGCTGTTCGTCAACGCCCCCTACACCTCGCACATCACCCAGCTGTCCCGCGCCGAGAGCGACGCCCTGCTGGCGATGCTGTACGCGCACGTCGCCCGCACCCCGCTGCTGCACTGCCGGGTCCGCTGGCAGGAGCGCACGCTGGTGTTCTGGGACAACCGCAGCGTGCAGCACCACGCGGTGTGGGACTACTTCCCGCACACCAGGGAAGGCCGCCGCGTGGCGATCGACGGCACAGCTCTGCACGGCTGACCGGCCGGAGGGGAAGCGCACATGGCCACGACCACGGCCGCCCCGGCGGCCTTCCTCGCCGCGCTGCGGACCCGGGCCGCCGAGCCGCCGGTGGCCGGCGTGCCCGCCTGGCTGTGGCGGCTCGTCACCGCCGTCCACGGGGAACTGCCGCCGCCCGCCGTGGACGCCTGGGCGGCCCGGCTGCACGCCCTGCTCGGCACGGCGCCGCTGCCGGCCGGGCTGCGGAGCGTGCACGTCTGGCAGGCGGAGACCGTGCTGCCGCTGCTGGCGGGGACGGCGGACACGGCGGCGGCGGCCGCCCTGCACCGCGCGGCGGCCCGGGGCACGCCGGCCGGCCGGGACACCTGGCGGTCGGCGCTCGGTCCGCTCCTGCTGCGGCTGTACGACGCCGCCTACGACCGGGCCGGCGCCTACGCGGAAGGCCACGCGGGTGCCCGCGACTACGCCTTGGCCAACGGGTACTCCGCGGCCGAGGCGGACGCGTACGGCCACGAGTACGCGCGGCTGAGCACCGAGGCGAACGCGCGTGCGTGCGCCGAGGCCCACGCACAGGCCCTGGGCGGGGCCCTCGCGGCGGCGTACGCGGCCGACGATCCGCTCGCCTACGCCGCCACCTTCCCCGAGGCACAGCTGAGGGCCGCCCTGCGCGCCACGGCCGCGGCGGCGGGTGAGGCCGACGGGTGCCGGCTGCTGGCCGACGGCCTGCTGAGGGCGCTCACGGCTTGAGGGGACGGCTCGCCCACGGCCACGCTGCCGCCCGGGTCGGCGCCGCCGTCCCGCCCGCCGGCGGCGCCCTGTCCGTGCTCCGGGCCCTCGCCTCTCCGCACGGGTGCTCGGCGGCCGTGGTCCTCGCTTTCCTCGCGGGCGCCGTCGGGGTGGCGGCGCCCGCCAGGCGGCGGACCGGGGCGGGTGCGTGCGGTGCGCCGCCGTGCGTGGGTCCGGCACGCCCCAGCAGACTGAAGGGGGCGCCTTCCCCACGACGTCGACAGTGGCTGAGAACGTTGTCGAGAGGTTGTCGCCCAGCGCGAGAATGTGTGCGTCGGGTGAAGACCGGATGTGCGGGGAGTGTGGATGTCGTGGTGGAATTGCGCCTTCTCGGCCCCGTGGAGCTCTCCTTACCAGGCCGGACCGTCGAGGTCGGGCCGCCGCAGCGGCGGACCGTGCTGGCCGCGCTCGCGGTGGACACGGGCCGGCCCGTCCCGGTCGACGCGCTGATCAGACGGGTGTGGGGCGCCGATCCGCCGGACGGTGCCCGGCGAGCGCTGCACGCCCATGTCGCCCGGCTGCGCAGGCTGTGCGAGCAGACCGGGGACCCGGGCCGGCCACGCCTGCGTCTGGTGCGCCGCTCCGGCGGATACCTTCTCGACGCCGGGCCCGATCAGGTGGACATCCACCGGTTCCGGCGACTGGCGGGCCAGGCGCGGGAGCCGAGCCTGCCGGACGGGGCACGGGCGGCGCTGCTGCGCGAGGCGCTCGGGACGTGGCACGGGGAACCGCTGGCCGGGCTCGCCGGACAGTGGGCGGCCCGGGTCCGTGAGGCCTGGCGACGGCAGCACGTGGACGCCGCGGTCGCCTGGGCCCAGGTGGAGTCGCGCGTCAGCGATCCCGGCGCCGTGATCGGCCCGCTGACCGAACTCCTCGACGCCTACCCGCTGGTGGAACCGCTGACCGGGGCGCTGATGCGGGCGCTGCACGCGGCCGGCCGCAGCGCGGAGGCGCTGGACTGCTACACCGCCGTCCGCAAGCGGCTCGCCGAGGAACTGGGCACCGACCCCGGGGCGGACCTGCGGACGGTCCACGAGGCGATCCTGCGCGGAAGCCTGGACGGCCCCGTCGAGCGGCCGGTGTCCCGGCCCCCGGACCGGGCCGCTCCCCGGGCCCGGCCGCCGGTCGCGCCGGCTCTCTGGCCGGGGGTGCGTCCCACCGAACCGCCCATGGCGGTACCGAGCCAACTGCCCATGGGCGTGCGAGGGTTCATCGGGCGCGGCAAGGAGCTCGCCCGGCTGGAGGACATCCTGGCCTCAGCGGCGGACCAGCCGTCGGCGGTGGTGATCACGGCGGTGTCGGGCACGGCCGGAGTGGGCAAGACCGCCTTGGCCGTGCACTGGGCACGACGAGCTCAAGCCGCCTTCCCCGACGGCCAGTTGTACGTGAATCTGCGCGGCTTCGCGCCCGGCGGCTCGGCGATGAGCCCCGCCGAGGCGGTACGGGGGTTCCTGGACGCCCTGGGCGTGCCGCCGGCGCGGATCCCGGCGGGCCCTCAGGCGCAGGTCGGCCTGTACCGCAGTCTTCTGGCCGGGCGCCGGGTACTGGTGGTGCTGGACAACGCCCGCGACGCCGAGCAGGTCCGGCCGCTGCTGCCCGGGGCCCCCGGGTGTCTGGCGCTGGTCACCAGCCGCAGGTCGCTGACCGGTCTCGCGGCCGCCGAGGGGGCACAGCTGCTGACCGTGGGCCTGCTCGCCGCCGGGGAGGCCAGGGAGCTGCTGGTCCGCCGGCTCGGCGCGGAGCGGGTGACGGCCGATCCCGATGCCGTCCGCGAGATCGTCGCCCGGTGCGCGGGGCTGCCGCTCGCCCTGGCGATCGTCGCCGCGCGGGCCGCCGCGCAGCCCGACCTTCCGCTGGCCGCCCTCGCCGCGGAACTGCGCGCGGCCGACCGACGGCTGGACGCCCTGGACGGCGGGGAGACGAGCAGCGAGGTGCGGGCGGTGTTCTCCTGGTCGTACCGGGCGCTCGACCCGCAGGCCGCCCGGATCTTCCGATTACTGGGCCTGCATCCGGGCCCGGACGCCGGGCTCCCGGCCGTCGCCGCGCTGGCGGGCGTGCCGGCCGCCCGCGCCCGGGTGCTGCTGGCCGAACTGGTCCGCGGGCACCTGCTCACCGAACAGCCCGGCGGCCGGTACGCCTTTCATGACCTGCTGCGCGCCTACGCCGCCGAGCTGGTCGCCACGCACGACAGCGACGACAGCCGGTACGCCGCGGCGCACCGGCTGTTCGACCACTACCTGCACACCGCGCACCGGGCGGACGCGCTGCTGACCCCCCGGCCCAGCCCCGCTCCACTTCCGCCCGCCCAACCGGGTTCCGCCGCCGAGGAGTTGTCCGCCCACCGGCAGGCGCAGGCCTGGTTCACCGCCGAACATCCGGTCCTGCTCGCCGCGGTGGAGCGGGCCGCCGCGGCCGGCCTGCCGGGCCACACCTGGCGGCTCGCCTCGGCGCTGACCACCTTCCTCGACCGGCACGGCAACCGGCGGGCGCTGATCGCCGCGCACCGCGCGGCGCTGGACGCGGCCCGCCGCCAGGGCGACGCCGGGGGGCAGGCGGAGGCCCACCGGGGACTCGGGCTCGCCGAGGACCGGCTGGAGCGTCCGGACGCGGCCCGCGCGCACTACCTGCGCGCGCTGGAGCTGTTCGGCGAGGCCGGCGACCGCGCCGGGCAGGCCCGCATCCATCAGCACCTGTCCCGGATGTCCGAGGCCCAGGGCCGGCATGGGGAGGCGCTCGACCACGCCCACGACAGCCTCGCGCTGCACCGTGCCGTCGCCGACCGGGCCGGGCAGTCCGCCGCGCTGAACCACATCGGCTGGATACTCGCCCAACTCGGCGACCACCAGCAGGCGCTGACGTACTGTCGGCAGGCACTGGAGCTTGCACGGGAGACCGGGGACCTCAACGGGCAGGCGCACATCCAGGACAGTCTCGGCTACATCCGCCACCGGCTCGGCGAGCACGCCGAGGCCGTGGGCCACTACCAGCAGGCGGTCGGCCTGTTCCGGCTGACGGGCGACCGGCACGGCGAGGCCGCCGCCCTCGTCTGTCTCGGCGACGTCCACGCCGCCACCGGCCGCCCGGGTCCCGCCCGCACCGCGTGGACACAGGCGCTGACCGTCACCACGTCGCTCGGCCTCCCGGACGGCGATCCCCTGCGCGCCGCACTCCGCGAACGGCTCGACCCCGCACCGGCCGGCACCGGCCCCACCGCACAGCCACGCCCGGCACTGGGCTGAGCCCCGACCACCCCCGCAGTCTCAGCCTAGGGTCTGTCGCGGGACGGTGAGCGATCAGACGCTCCTACGCCCTGGCCTTGATCGGCTGTACCGCCAGGCGGGGGGGCACAAGCTCAGTCGGCCGCCGTGACCGCATCCCTGATGAGGCGGCGGGCGGCCGCGTCGGTCCGGGCGACGTCATGGGTCACCAAGCGGTCCTGGCACAAACCGCGCAGGCCGGAGACGAGGAGCGTGGCCGCCGTCCGCGCCTGCTGTGGCGGGTGCCCCAGCCGGACGCAGGCCGCTGCGATGGGGCCGATCATGGCTTCGACCGTCTCGGCCGCGGTGCTGCCGTACTGCTCGGGATCGGTGGTGGCCAGACTGAGCAACTGCAGCAGCATCCGGATCGGCCCTGCCTGCTCCCCCACGGTCATCGCTTCCCAGAGGGTGTGGGCCGCCTTGCGCAGCCCCTCGGTGTCGCGGACCTCGTCGAACATCGCGTGGGCGTCGGGACGGCTGAAGGCCAGCGCCTGGGCCAAAAGGTTCTCGCGGCTGCCGAAGTAGTACAGAAGCATGCGCTTGGTGGTGCCGATCGACTCGGCCAGCGGACTCAGCGACATCTGCGCGACGCCGTGGCGCTGGAGGTGGTGGACCACTTGCCGCAGCAGCTCGGCGCGCTTCTCGGCATTGACGGGACGCGGCACACTTTGACTGTACCGATCGGTACGCGTAAGGTCCAGCAGACGTAGATGTGCCGATCGGTACATTAATCGAGTGGCGCCCTGGCGGGGGTCGGGCGCGGCACAGCCGAGAGAGGCGCCGTGAAACTGTTTGAACCGCGCACAGTGGGGGGCCACCAGCATCGGAGAGGCTGCCCTGGGATTGCGGGGTATCCGGTCGGCCGTGTACCCGGCGGGCTCTGCGGCACGGCACAATGCGGCGGCCCAGGGGGGGCTCTGTGAAACACCGGATCGAGCGGCCCCACGACATGTCCGTGGCCAGAATCCTCGTCGAGACCCTCACCATCCCGGCAGTGCTCTTCCTCGGCCTGCTGTTCAGCTTCCCCATGGCCTTTCACCAGCCCCAGCCCCACCACGCCAAGCTCGTGATCGCCGGTCCCGCGGTGGAACGCACCGTCGACACCGCCCTGCAGGGGCAGCGTCCCGGCGGGTTCGACGTCACCGCCGTCCCAGACGCCCGAGCAGCCCGCCGGGCGGTGCTGGACCGGGACGCCGTGGCAGGCTTCGCCGCCAAGGGCAGACATGCCGTGCTGTACGTGGCCAAGGCCAACGGCGCGGCCCTGGAGCAGGCGCTGACCAAGGGCTTCACCCAGCTCGGGGCGCACAACCACCAGACGCTCACCATCACGGACCTGGCCCCCACGGTCAGCAAGGACGGGTCCGGTACGACCCTGGTCTACTTCGGGATCGCCTGGAACGTCCCCGGCTACATACTCGCCACGACCCTGCTGCGGGCGGTGACCTTCAACCGGCGCAAGAAGCTGATCACGATCGCGGGCGGCGCCGGCCTCTTCAGCGCCGTGGGTTTCCTCGTCGGCGCGGGACTGGACTTCTTCCCCGACGATCCCAGGGCCCTGGCGATCGCCTTCCTGCTCACCACGGCCGTGGCCACGTTCTCCCTCGGCATGGCGCCCTTCGTCAAACACTTCTTCCCACTGGCGGGTCTGGGCCTGTTCGTCGTGCTGAGCGTTCCCTCCAGCGGCCTGGTCCCCGTCCAGCTGCTGCCGGGGTTCTTCCAGGCCGTGCACGCCGTCATGCCGCTGGGCAACGCGGTCGACGCCCTGAGAGGAGTGCTGTACTTCGACGGCGCCGGGGTGCTGAAGCAGGTCCTCGTCCTGTGCGGGTGGATCGCCGCGGGTACGGCGCTGCTGGGCCTCGACGCCTGGCATCACCACCGCACGGCCGTACGACGGGGAGCGCAGGACGAGACGCAGGACACTCCCGAACCGCCGGTGGAGGACCCCTCCCTGGAGACACCCGCACCCACCGCGCTACCGGTCCACCCCCACCGCTTCGGCGAGCCGTTGCCGATGCTGGAGGGCACCGTCCACGACGGCGAACAGCAGCCCGTCCGCCATGCCGCGGTGACCGTCATGGACACCGGCGGCCGGCAGTTGGTGCGGACCACGACGAACGCGCGCGGCGAATACGCCGTGACCGGACTGCCCGAGGGATACATCAGCGTGGTCGTCTCGCACCCCGGCCGAGACCCCCTGGTCCACCAGAAGCTGCTGCAGTCCGGTGTGGCCGTCCGGGCCGACTTCACCCTGCGCGACCGGCGCAACGGCACGGCAGTCCGCACGGACGCGCACCTTCTCGACATCGGACCCGCGAGACACGGATCCTGAGACCACACGGACGGCGCCGGCCGGGGCCGACGAGGTCGATGCGCCCTGCTCGACTCACACCGCGACGATCTTGGTTTCCCGGGAAGCCGCCGCACCGTGTGGCGGTGGCCCCCGGTGCCATCGCACGGCTGGAGGATGCGGCCGAAACCATCGCTCTCTTTGCTGGACTCAAGCGGAAAGCAAGAACGCCGGGATCGGCAGCGGCCCGGGCTGAAGGGAGACACATGCCCGACAGGAATCACGCCACGGTGGCTGTCACCGGGGTGACCGGTGCGCTCGGCAGCCGGATCGCGGCCCGACTCGCCGGCCACGGCGTCCCGCAACTCCTCGTCGGACGCAGTCCCGACAGGACGCCCGAACTGCCGGGCGCCCAGCGACGCGGTCCGGCCGCCTACGCCGATGCCGCAGACATGCGCAGGGCGCTCGAGGGGGCGTCGACCCTCATCCTGGTCTCCGGACACCGTACGGGTCGCCGGCTGGAAGAACACGCCAGCGCGGTCGAGGCCGCGATCGCGGTCGGCGTGGGGCGGGTCCTGTATGTGTCCCTCGTCAGCGCGGCGCCCACCGCCACCTACCTCAACGCCCGCGACCAGTGGCTGACCGAACAGTTCCTGGCAGGGACCGGGATCCGCCACACAGTGCTCCGGGCGGGCTTCTACGCGGCGACGCCTGCCGCCCTTGCCGACAAGGAACTTGTCGTGAGCGGCCCTGCGCCGACGGGCCGGGCCGCCTTCGTCACCCACGAGGACATCGCCGATGTGATCACGGCCGTCGCCATCGAGGACGGTCCCCGCTCCGAGCACGACGGCCTGACCCTGGAGATCACCGGGCCCGAGGCCCTGACTCTCGACGAAGCTGTCACCGGGATCGCCGCAGCCACCGGTCGGCCCTACCGCTACGAACCCGAGACCCTCGAGGAAGCCTTCGCACGGCGATGGCGACTGGGCATGAGCGGGGAACAGATCGAGACCTGGATCTCGTGGTATCAGGCGATCGAGAGGGGCGAGGTTTCCGTGGTCACCGACGTGGTTCCTCGGCTCACCGGCACAGCGGCCACTCCGATCTCGAACGCAGCCTGGTGGCCCGCGCCGAACACCGCCCGCGGTACCGCTGAGTCGAGGCCGAAGCGAAGCTACTGACCGTGGATCGTCAGGGCACCGTCGAGAGTGCTCGATCGGTTCCGGGCTGCGTTTGATGTGCGCCCATATCCAGTCGCCCGGGTGAGGTCAGTCGATTAGGCCGCCCAAACACTCGATCGTGCGATGCTTCTCGCCCATTTCCGATCCTGGTCCGCTTGACCAGGTGTGCACAGGACGAGCACCCGACGGCATCCGAGGCCATCGGCCTCTTCAGGGATTCGGCTGCGCGTGCCGCTGCCGAAGACCACCCTGGTGGTCTGTGCCTGGTGCACGAATGTCTTCACCAGAATTCCCCGGATCCGCCGTCTGCTTGGAACCAAGACCTTCGATGCCGGAATGGCGAGGGTCAACGTAATCCGCGGGGGACAACGGGCGCCCGATGGCCGGAGTTCGCCCCGGCGATCCTCGCCCCGCAGGGCGCCGACGTCGCGCTCGGCCACCCCCTCGGCGCCTCCGGCGCCCGCCTCGCAGGCGCCGTCGCCCGCCGGCTCGCCCGCCGGGGCTCCGGCACGGGCGCCGCCTCTGCGTCGGCGTGGGCGAGGGCCTCGCCCCCGTCGTCGAACGCTGACACGAACGGGGCGAGCAGACCGTCGTGGGGCACAGCGTCCGAGACGGGAATCGGCAGCGGCCTCCGCGCGGGGTCGGCGGGTGCGGACGTACGGTACTGCTATGTGCGCCATGCGGGAAGGCGGCGCGGCGCAGCCCCACGGGCCCCGCTCCCCTTCACCCACCGCCGGGTCACTGCGCCGGGCCGAGCTGGACCGGCTGCTGGAGCTCGCCGTGCGCGACACCGGCGTGCACGCGGGAGCGGTCTTCCTGCTGGCGTCCGACGGCCAGACCCTGCGGCTGGAGGTGGCCGCAGGCATGCCGGCGGAGTATCTCGCTCCCTGGTTCGGGGTCCCGCTGTCGAGCCGCTTTCCCGTGACCGATGCGGTGCGCGAGCGGCGGCTCGTCTGGCTCGGCGGCCCGGAGGACCTCGCCCGTCGCTATCCCCGCACGGCGATCGCCCTGCCCTACCACCATGCGGTGGTCGCGGCACCGCTCCTCACCGGAACCACGGTCTGGGGCGCACTGCTGCTGTTCTGGCCCGGCGCCCGCGCCACCAGTACCGACGGCCCGAGCCCGGAACGGGTCCGTGCCGCCGGTCGGCGTCTGGCCCGGTTCCTGCGCGACGCCGCCGGCACCGGCCACGCCATCAGCCCGGGGCCCGCACCCCGCACCCTGATGCAGCCGCCCGCCGGCAAGCGGGGGCCGGCCGAGGCACTCGCCGCGGCCGACCTCGTCGAGCGACTGCCCTGGGGCAGTTGTTCCCTCGACCTCCAGGGCAGGTTCACCTACGTCAGCGCCACCGCCGCCGGCCTACTGGGCGCGAGCAGCCCCGACGATCTGATCGGCACGCGTCCCTGGCAGTCCTTGCCCTGGTACACCGACCCGGCCTTCGAGGACCACTTCCGCGCCACCGTGGTCAGCCGGAAGCCCGGCTACTACACCGCCATGCACCCGCCGGACCAGTGGCTCGCGTTCGAGTTCTATCCCGACGGCTCGGGGGTGAGCGTCCGCATATCGCCGACCGGTCCGGGCGGCGACTCGCAACCGGGGCCCACCAGGACGGAGACGTTCCGGGGCGAGCCGATCCCCTTGGGCGAGGTCTACCGGGTGCTGCACCTGGCAGCCGCCCTGTCGGAAGCCGTGGGCGTCTCAGACGTGGTCGATCTGGTCACCGAGGAGATGCTGCCGGCGTTCGGAGCCCGGACCGTCGCCCTGCTCGCGGCCGAGGACGGCAGAATGCGAGTCATCGGCCGCAGCGGCTACAACCCCTGGTTGCTCGAACACTTCGACGGCGTGCCGCTGACCCACCCGGCACCCGCGGTCCGGGTCCTCGCCACCGGCGTGCCCAGCTTCTTCGCCTCCTTCGACGAGCTGTCCCGGGCCTACCCGCCCGCCCCGCACCAGAAGGGTCTGCATGCCTGGGCGTTTCTGCCGCTGATCGCCTCCGGGCGTCCGGTGGGCTCGTGCGTGTTCGCCTTCGACCGGCCCCACCCCTTTCCCGACCAGCAGCGCGTCGTCTTCATCGCGCTCGCGGGACTGATCGCACAGGCGCTGGAACGGGCCCGCCTGTACGACACCAGCAACGAACTCGCCAAGACCTTGCAGGCGGCCCTGCTCCCCGACTTGCTGCCCGACCTTCCCGGACTGGATGTGGCGGCCCGCTATCTGCCCAGCGTCCGCGGCATGGACATCGGCGGCGACTTCTACGACCTGGTCCGGGTCGACGACACCACCGCCGCCGCGGTCATAGGAGACGTCCAGGGCCACAACGTCACCGCCGCCGCGCTCATGGGACGGGTCCGCCCCGCCATGCGCTCCCACGCCGCCTCGGGGGCCACGCCGTCCCAAGCCCTCGCGCAGGCCAACCGCCAGCTGGTCGCCATGGCCCCGGGCCGCTTCGTCAGCTGCCTCTACGCCCACCTCGACCTCGCACACCACCGAGCGGTACTCGCCACCGCCGGCCATCCCCCGCCCGTTCTGCGTCAGCCGGACGGCCACGCCGAGGTCCTTCCGCTCCGACCCGGCGTGCTGCTCGGCATCGACCCCGACGCGGACTATCCCCCCACCGAGATCCCCCTGCCCCCCGGCACCGTCCTCGCCCTGTACACCGACGGTCTCGTCGAGACTCCCGGGGTCGACATGGACGACGCCATGTCCGGGCTCGCCACCCAACTCGCCCGCGCCTCGACCCAGCCCATGGACCGGCTCGCCACGACCCTGATCGACCACGCACGGCAGACCGCGCCGCGGACGGACGACATCGCCCTGCTGCTCATCGGGCTCGCCACCGCCGGGTAGCGACCCCGGCCAGACCTCACCGGCAGGCACTTGGGACGTACGGCACACCTTGACAGCGAAGAGACCGAGGGCAACGCTGGAAACCATGGAAACTAATCCGGTTTCTCAAGTTTCCGCCCGTGACGAGCGGCGTGCGGACGTGATCGTGGAGGCGGCCGGCCGGCTCTTCTTCGGGTCCGGTTTCGCGCGGGTGAACATGGACGATCTCGCTCGTGAGCTCGGGATGAGCAAGAAGACGATCTACCGCCATTTCCCGGACAAGCGCAACTTGCTGGCCGCGGTGCTGGACCGCCAGTTCGCCGCGGTGGAGCGCACGCTGGCGGCGGCGACCGAGGACGCGGAAGGGCAACCGTTCGGTGTGCGGGTGCAGCGGTTCCTGATCGCGGCGGGCAGCGAGCTCGGGCGGATCGGCGCGCCTCAGCTCGCGACCGGGCGGGGCGACACGATGCTGCGCCGGTACGTGGAGCAGCGTGTCGACGCGGTGGTCTACCAGCGGCTGGACGACCTGTTCCAGGAGGGACACCAGCAGGGCTTGCTGCCGGCGCCGCCCGAACTGCTGAGCGAGATCACCCGCGGCGCGTTGGAGCGGCTGCTCGTGTCGGAGTTGCCGCGCGATCTGGACTGGACCGCGGCCGATCTGCTGCGGGCGGCCGTCGACACCGTGCTGTACGGGGCGATCCGCCCGACCGGCCAGGGCAACGACGACGAACCACCCCGGGCGGTCATCCCGACGGCCCGCGACGACGAGCAGGAGGTTGGCCCATGACCGGGACGACCGGCAGGGTGGCATTGGTGACGGGGGCCAGCAGCGGAATCGGGGCGGCCACGGCGCGACTTCTGGCCGAGCGAGGAATGCGCGTGGCGGCCAACTACCTCCGCAACACCAAGGCGGCCGAGGAGGTCGTGACCGACATCGAGGCCGCGGGCGGGCAGGCCATGGCCGTGCAGGCCGACGTGCGCGAGGAAGCGGCCGTCGTGAGCATGGTCGGGCAGGTCCAGGCAGCTTGGGGCGGCATCGACGTGCTCGTGCACAACGCGCTCATCCCGTATGCGGTCAAGCCGTTCCAGGACATGACGTGGGAAGAGCTGGGCGGCAAGATCGACGCCGAGATGCACGCGGCGTTCGCGGTCACCAAAGCCGTACTGCCCACGATGACAGAACGAGGGTGGGGACGCCTCATCTACATCGGCACCGGACTCAGCCGCCTGCCTCGGGCGGGCATGATCGCCCTGGGCGTTTCCAAGGCCGCGCTCGAGCAGTTCGCCCGGTACCTCGCCCAGGAACTCGGCCCGCAGGAGATCACGGTCAACGTCGTCTCGCCCGGCCCGGTGGAGTCCCGCACCGCCGACGCCGTGCTCGACGAGGCGGCGAGGAAGCGGCAGGTGGCCGCCACCCCCCTGGGCCGTCTGGCCCAGCCGGCCGATGTGGCCCAGGCGGTCGCCTTCTACGCCGCCGAGGACAACTCCTTCATGACCGGTACCACGGCCGCTGTCAACGGCGGCATGGCCATGTACTGACGCCCCGCCGACCTCCGCACACACGGCCGAACCCTTAAACGATCAAGGAAAGACTCCATGTACACGATCGACCTGGCCTACGTCGGACGAGGCCTGCACGAGGAACTGGCCGCCTACATCGCCGACCAGCAGGACTACTACGCCGAGGAGGGGGTCCACGTCGCGCTGCGCGACGGCTGCAACTGGGACGTGGCACGGCTGCGCCGCTGCGCCACCATCGGGCTCGGCCGGGCACTGCTGTCACGACTGACCGACGGCACCCCGTGGGTCGCCCTCAGCGTCAACACCCACCGCCCGCTGTTCTGGTTCCTGGGCCGCCCCGGCCTGGCCTCCCTGGCCGACCTGGCCGGGCGACGGCTGGCGGTCCACGGCCCGCACACCCCGCCCGGCGCGTTCGCCCGCATCGTGCTGCGAAGGGCCGGCCTTGACCCGGACCGTGACGTGAAGACCATCGTCCGCTCGCCCGGCGACTACGGCATGGATCTGCGCCGGCTCAACGACGGCAGCATCGATGCCGCCTACGTCGGCAGCACCATGGCACCGGAGGCGGTGGCCGCCGAGCACGGCTGGCAGGTGCTGGCCTGGGTGGGCGACCACTTCCAGATCCCCACCGTGGGCGTGGCCGTCGACCCCACCTACATCTCACCGGACGATCCTGCGGTCCAGGCCGTCGTACGAGCCCACCGGCGCGCCCTTCAGGTGATCCACGACGACCCCGACACCACGGTGCGCCACATGCAGACGTTCCTCGGCGGACAGACCGCGGAAGAGGCCCGAGCCCACTACGACACGTTCATCGCGCCGTATTTCACCACGGACGGCCAGGCCGACCTCGCTGTCGGCGAGAAGGCGATCACCGCGGTCGCCGCCGAACTCGGCGTCCCTGCCACCGTCACCGCGGCCGAGTTCTGCCGCACCGCGGCCACAGCCCAGGCATCAGCGGCCACAGCCCAGGCATCAGGAGTCGAGTCGTAGCTACCCGCGCTGGGAGGTGGCACCTATCAGCCAGGAGGGAGCCGGTCGTGGCAACGTCCCTGGTGGCAGGGCCAGGATGGAGGCAGGAAGGCGAGGACGGGGCACCGAACGGCCCTACGGCGCGGATCCAGTGACTCCGGCGTGGATCCGAGAGGAGCGAGGAGATGCCAGAGTTCCTGGTGCAGATCACCACCACCGTCCTCGAGGGCGTCGGTGCGGACGAGGTCGGGCGCCGCCGAGCCGCCGAGGCCGTCCGCGCGGCGGAACTGGCCGCTTCCGGTCATCTGTACCGGCTGTGGCGTCCGGTCGGCGAGCTGCGCAGCATCGGCATCCGGCGGGCCGCCGACGAAGCCGAGCTGCACGAGAAGATACTCGGCACACTGCCGCTCCGGTCCTGGATGACCTTCACCGTCACCGCACTGGTGCCCCACCCCAACGACCCGGGCACGGTCGGCGCGGCGCAGTGACCGGCACCTGTGCAGGGGCCGTCACCGTCACCCCTGGCTGCGGCACCGAGGCCTTCATCAACCAAGATCTGCACCGCGTCAGAGGGATATCGACATGAGTTCGCCGGTCCCGGGCCTGTCGTCCGTTCGTCCGCACCGCACGCTGCAATCGCCGCGCTGCCACGCGGCCCGGGCCGCCGCGGCACTGGCGGCAGGCATGGGCGTCGGCCGCTTCGTCTACACGCCGATCCTGCCGCTGATGCACGCGCAGGCAGGGCTGTCCGCGAGTGCCGGTGCGAACCTGGCCACCGCCAACTATGTCGGCTATCTGATGGGCGCGCTGGCGGGCATCCTCGTCCCGGCACTGGTCCGCTCCCGCCTGCTCCTTCGCGTCTCCCTGGTGGTACTGACCGCCACTCTGGCGGGGATGCCCACCGTCCACAGCACCGGCGCGTGGCTTGCGCTCCGGCTGCTCGCCGGGATCACCAGCGCCCTGATCTTCGTCATCGCGGTCAGCTCCCTCCTCGGCCACCTCAGGCAGCACCCCGCCCACCTGACCGGTTGGGCTTTCGGAGGCGTCGGCGCCGGGATCGCGCTGTCCGGTCTGGTCGTCCTCTTCCTGCGCGCGTTCGGCGACTGGCGCGCCGCCTGGTGGGCCTCGGCCGCGCTCTGCGCGCTCATGACCGTCGCCTGCTGGACCTTGCGTCCGGAGGACACGCCCGCACCCTCCGGCGGCGGGGCGGGCTCGCATCCCAGGACACAGGTACACCGCTGGTTCAGTGCTCTGTTCGTCAGCTACACGCTGGAGGGCATCGGGTACATCGTCGCCGGCACCTTCCTCGTCGCCGCGATCGGACAAGGCTCCCCGGGCTGGGTCGGGAGTGGCGCCTGGGTGCTGGCCGGACTGGCCGCCGTGCCGTCCTCGGCGCTGTGGGCATGGTTCGGGCATCGCTGGTCCCGCCCCGGCCTGCTGCTCACCGCGCTGGTCATCCAGGCCGTCGGCATCGCCCTGCCCGCCGTCGTCGGCGGGGTGCCGGCCGCGCTGGTCGCCGCGATCCTGTTCGGCGCGACGTTCATCGGCATCAGCACCCTCACCCTTGCCGCGGGCGCTGATCTGCGGTTCCCGCGGTCGGTCGCGCTGCTGACCGCCGGCTACTCGGTCGGCCAGGTCCTCGGCCCGCTGGCCGTCACCCCCTTGCTCCACCACGGCTACCACCAGGCTCTGATCCTGGCCTCGGCGGTGGTCGCGGCCGGCGCGGTCGCCGCCGCCGTGCTCCGCGTCGGCTTCCCCCACGCGATGCCGGTCGTCTGCCCGGTGCCGGACGACGACGCCTGAGGCGACCGGTTGGCCGCCGCACCGCCCGGAGCAGTCGCGCGGGCGAAGATCGGGCCTCAGACGCCGGCCACGGCCTTCTGAGTCGGCCGCCCGCCGAGGAGGGCCAGCCAGTTGGGCCGCAGGGGGCTGAGCCGGTCCGTGTTGTGGTACAGCTGGCGAACATCAGCTGGGCGGTGTCAGGTGCGATCGCGTCCGAGGGGTACGGAGGTCGTGATGTACGGGAGCCATGCGACGTCCTGCTGATCCCGGGGCCCGGAATGGGAAACGCTGATCAAGGACGTCGCAGTCGATCTCGCCCTCTGTAGGCCACGGGCTGGAGTCGCCGCAGAAGCCGCGCCCAGGCGGGGTCCGCCGACCACAGCCGTTGGCGTGGAAAACGAGCAGATCAAGTGACGTCACACGATCGGCCGGACGGCTCCTGGGTGTCCAGTCCCGGACCGAGGTGCTGGCGTATCAGCGCCTGTGCGGTCGTCTCGGCGGCGGCGAACCTGGAGCGTCCTGCGTCGGTCAGGGTGGCCTCGACCGTCCTGCGGTCTCCGGCACGACGACGGCGATCGATCAGTCCGGCCGCCTGCAGACCCCGGAGGAGGTAAGACATCCGGTCCCCGGATTCCTGGAGGAACGCCGCCAGCTCGGCAACGGGCAAAGATCCGCTCGCGGCCTGGGCGAGCGCGCCGAGAATGAGGTAGTCATGGAGCGACAGTCCGTGCCGCACCCGCAACGCACCGTGCACAAGACCCAAGGTTCGCAGGACCCCTGGAAACTGCCACCGCGCGTCCGGCACATCATAGTCGGTCATATTCCTTCCCAGGGATCGGTTCTCCGGCCGCAAGCCCGTGGCCACTGCATCACAACCAGGTTCCGTACGACGCCGATCCCGGGCCGGACGGACACGAAGCCCTCGGATCAGGACAGCGTCACCCGCCCGCACTCCGAACACGCGGCAGCGGCAGGCAGCAGGCCTTCACCCGTCCGTCCTGATCTGAGACCGTCGTGGCGCGCGCCCGGCCATCCGTCTCCGCACTCCCGGCGTCACTGGTGTCGTCAGTGCGACGCGGTCGAACGGGTCGGTCTCCGCAAGGTCGCGAAGTCCTCGACACCTGACACACGGGCGGACGACCGCCGTAGCCGCGTCCGCCATCCCAAGGCTTCGCAGAGGAAAGAATTGCAGGCCCGTTGCCGGGTGCTGGTCCGATGCCCCGATGTCCTTGTCCGAGCGTGTTGTGGCCATACCTGTGGCCATGACAAGACGGCGAGCGACCGCTGAACACGGGCGAGGCGTCGAAACCCGAGGCCTCGTTCCACATCACGGAAGGCAGTGGCATGCCGCAGGGACGCGGACGACGATCGGCACGGGAGCGGCAGAGCATCGCCGGGCGGATGATGGTGTCCTCCGGTGGGGGCCCCAGTCCGTCCGGGAGGCGCACGATGAAGGACAGGAAGCCGCTCCTGGTGACCGTGCTCGTCTTCCCCGGCGTACGGCTGCTCGACGTCACCGGACCGATCGAGGTGTTCACGACAGCCAACGAATTCGGCGGCCGTTACCGCGTACGCACGGTCTCCCCGGACGGCGCCGACGTGGTCACCGCAGCCGGCACCGGACTGCGCGTCGACCTCGCTGCCGCGCAGGTACAGGCGCCCAGCGATGTGGTCGTCATCCCCGGCGGCCCGGAGTGGCCCTCCCTCATCAAGGACGACGCACTGCTGGACGCCATGAGAGAACTCGACGCACGCGGCTGCCGCACGGCGTCCATCTGCACCGGCGCCTTCCTCCTCGCCGCGGCCGGACTGCTCGACGGACGCAAGGCGACAACGCACTGGCGCTTCGCCGACCAACTCGCCCTGCGCTACCCGAAGGTGACCGTGGAAGCGGACGCCCTCTTCGTACGCGACGGCCACATCATGACCTCCGCAGGCGTCACCTCGGGCATCGATCTCTCGCTCGCCCTGGTCGAGGAGCACCTCGGCGCCGACGTCGCCCGCGCGGTGGCCAAGGACATGGTCGTGTTCATGCAGCGGCCGGGCGGCCAGTCCCAGTTCAGCGTCCGCACCCACACCCCGCGCGCGAGACAGGAGATGCTGCGCCGGGTCCTGGACGCGGTCGCCGAGGACCCGTCCGCCCCGCACACCCTTGCCGCCATGGCGCGCCGGGCAGGTGTGAGCACCCGCCACATGACACGCCTGTTCCACGACGAGATGCACACAACCCCGGCCCGCTACGTCGAACAGGTCCGCATGGAGGCCGCCCAGGCGATGCTGGAAGACAGCGACGACCCCATGGCCACCGTGGCCCGGCGCACCGGCTTCGGGTCACCGGAGTCCCTGCGTCGGGCCTTCACCCGCAACCTCGGCATCACGCCGGGAGCCTACCGGGCACGCTTCCGCACCACGCACACCGGAGTCGACGGCAGGGCGCCTGAGCCCTGATGATCCGGCGAGCACGGACAATCGCCGAAATCCGACAGGCCGGCCGTGCCGGACGAGGCCGGTCCGGCCTCCTCCACAGTCTGTCCGCGGCACCGGCTCGGCGAGCGCGGCCCGCAACGCCGTCGCGCCGAAAGGAACGGCGAAGCACTGCCACGTCTCGTGTACAGCCTGCTGGTCGGCGAATTCCATGACGCTCGCCGAGTACGAAGGCGCGCATCGTCTTAGCTGGTCACACATTCGCTCACCCATACACGCGCGTGGCCGGTGACGCGCAAGAGGGTGAAACGCCGGTCGGCCGGATGCCCGCCGCGTTGTCTCGCGATCGAGGTGGCTCCCGAACTCCTCGGGGCTCTCGCGGTCTCGCCTCGCAGTGCGGCGTGACGGCGGTGCCGCATCAACGAGGTGGAGGCGTACGAGGTCGCCCGGACGAACGCGGTGCATCGGTGCCTGAGCGCCGTCTGGAAGGAGCAGACGTCGCGCAAGAACGCCGGGGGCCTGGGGTACGGGCGCGCGTGATCTGGCGCGCGGCCTGGCCGACCTCGTGCGAGCGTCGGACGTCGCCGATCTGCATCATGACGGGCAGTCAGCATGCGACGCGGCGGCGGAGTTGTTCCTCGCGGAACCCGTCGGGGGCGTCTCCTCCGCGCGGGTCGGCCGAGGGCCGCGGGCGGGGGCCGGCGGTTCTGCTGCTTTGTACCCCCGGCGCTTCTGGACGCTGGACGAGTCGAGCGTCAGCGTGTACCGGGCGCACCCGGGGTCCCGCCGACGGAGGCGGGCGAAGGGCGACCCTCCCACCGGGCTGGAACATCACGAGTGCCGGCGCCGCTCCCCGCAGGCAGCGGCACCCGGAGGTGTTTTCAGCCTCGCTCAGGTACCGGTGCCGGGGTCTGCGACGAACCCAGGGCGAAGACCGGATGTGCGCCTTCGCTGTCCTGATCCGCGGCCACGCACACCTGGCACCTGCGAGTTGAACACCTCAGGAAATGTCCGTTGGGCCGCCCGCTCGCTGCCTCTCCTCCTGAGACGGCGGTCGCGGGGACGGCGGCGGCCGACCGTATGGAAGGCGATCAGTGATGACTCCGATCAGTCCCACTCCCGAACCGGATCCGCGCAGGTGGCGCGCGCTCGGGATCATCTGCCTCGTGCAGGTGATGCTGCTCCTCGATGTGACCGTGGTCAATGTCGCGCTTCCCCCCGTCCAGCACGATCTCGGCTTCACCACCACGGGCCTGGCATGGGTCGTCAACGGCTACACCGTCACCTACGGTGGGCTGCTGATGCTTGGCGGACGCCTGGGTGATCTGCTCGGCCGCAGACGCCTCTTCCTGACCGGCTTGGCGATCTTCGCGCTGGCGTCGGTGGGCGCCGGACTGGCTCAACAAGCCGGTGTACTGATCGCCGGCCGTTTCGTACAGGGCGTCGGGGCGGCACTCGTCAGCCCGGCAGCCCTGTCCCTGGTGACGCTGCTGTTCGCACAACGGCAGGAAAGGGCACGGGCCATGGCCATCTGGAGCGGCCTGGCCGGAGTCGGGGTAGCCCTGGGAGTCGTGCTCTCGGGCATCCTGACCACCATTGCATCCTGGCGTTGGATATTCTTCATCAATCTGCCCATCGCCGCGTTCGCGTTTTTCGCCACTTTCAGGCTCGTCTCCGAAAGCCGGGCCACCAAGCGCGGTCGGCCTGACGTCCTCGGCGCAGTCACAGTCACCCTAGGTCTGCTCCTGGTCGTGTTCGGCCTTCTGGAGAAGGACAGTCACGTATGGTTCTCGTTCCCCGTCCTGGGTTGCGTCGGGATCGGTGTGCTCTGCCTGATCGGCTTCGTGCTGGTGGAGGCTCACGTGGCCCAGCCCCTGGTACCCCTCGCATTCCTGCGCTCACGCAACCGGGCCATCGCCAACATCGTGCGCATCTGCTACTACGTCGGGTTCGCCACCCTTTTCTTCTCACTGAGCCTGTATGTCCAGCGCATACTGCACTTTTCCGCGCTGGCGACCGGATTCGCCTTTGTACCGTTCGGGTTGGTCATTCTCTTCAGCGCCACCGTGATGGCACCACGCCTCCTTCCCCGGTTCGGTCTGCGGGCCCTGAACGGAGGCGGGCTTGCGGTCACCACGGTCGGCTACGTCCTCCTTGCCGGCCTGGGCAGCCACGGCACCTATGTGGCCGACGTACTGCCCGGACTGATCCTCGTGCCGCTGGGAGGCGGCCTCGTCCTCGTCGGATCCACAGTCGCCGGGGTGGACGGCGCCACCGGTGAGGACGCGGGCATCGCCACCAGCATGAACAATGCGTCCATGCAGATCGGCAGCGCCATCGGTCTGGCTGCCCTGGTCTCACTGGGCACCGGCCACGCCGCCGTGCTGCGGCGTGCGGGCGCCGACCAGCTGACCGCCGCCGCGCACGGTTACGCCTTCAGCTTCACCATCGCCGCCGGCATGACGGCCTTCGGTGCGTTTCTCGGCTTCGCCGGAATCCACCCGACACCAGCCGAGACTCCGACCGTGAGGACCAACGCCAAGGAGCGTGTGGTCTGACGTGCCGTCGGCGGCGAAGGACGAGAGCCCGCGGCCGCGGCGGGCCTGACGGAACGGTGCTGCCACTGCGCGTCAGGGGACGTAGTGGGCCTGCTCGAAGAGGCCGAGTGTGCACCAGCTGTTCGTGCGACGGCGGCATTGCCGGGTCTGAGCTTCCACCGGCCGCCTCCCCTGCCCCTCGCGTGGACGTCCCAGGCCGGTCTTCCGGCATGACCGTGTTCTTCCCGAACTCCGCTGCGCCACAGCCGTCCCCCGGCTCGACCGCCCGGCAGGCGGGTCTCCACCAGAACACGCCGGGCGCGCACACGACCAGTACTGCTCACCTCACAGCACAGGCAGGACCCCGGACATGACCACAAACGACCATCTCGACTACTTCAAGCCGCGACTCGTCGTCATCCCGTGCGGCAGCCGCAAACTGGGCTCGCCCGCGCGCTCCGCGGACATGTACGTAGGCTCCTACCACCGGGCATGCCGCAAGGCCGCCGACGCACTCCAACCTGACCTGCTGCTCATTCTCTCCGCACGCCACGGGCTCCTCGACCTCGACGACGTCGTCGAGCCGTACGACACACCTCATGGCGCGGCCGAGGCGGTGACGAGCCAGGTCCTTCTGGAACAGGCAACCGTGCGGGACATCGTGGGCCTTGACCCGGTGGTGGCCCTCGGCGGTGCACGGCACATCAGCCTCGTGCGCTCGGTCTGGCCGCACGTTCACACGCCGTTGGCCGGAGCCCGCGGTATGGGTGAGCAAATGGCCCGGCTTGCAGCATTGCGCGAGGGACGGGGAATGCCTCTGACATGAGCTGTGGGGTACTGGGTCGAGTGGCATGAGGCCGGCGTCTGGCAACGCCTCCATGTGGCCCTCCCAGCCAAGCCTTCCGCGGCCGATATCCTGGGGGTGATGACGCGTTCTGGCTCGTCAAGCCGAATCACGGTGTCGGCCCTGTCCCACAGCAGGTCGCGGACTTCCCGACAACCGAGAGAGCCGATGATCCGGCGGTCGTCCTGGCGTGCTGATGTGGGGCGCCCCGAGTAGCGTGAGGAAAAGACTGTACGAAACGGCTGCCCTCACACAGCTGAAGCTGATGGCGGACAACGGTTTCCGGGCCGTGGCCCACGACCGACGTGGAGGCGGACGGTCCGACCAGCCGTGGATGGGCAACGACCTGGACACGCATGCCGACGACCTGAAATCGGTCCTGGAGAAGCTTGACCTCCAGGACGCCGTCCTGGTCAGTCACTCGACGGGCGGCGGAGAAGTGACGTGCAACATCGGCCGGCACGGCTCGGGGCGTGTGGCCAAAGCACGGGAAGGCGTGCCGGCGGACCGGTCCCAGCATGTCGCAGGGGACCCGCTCTCTCGTACGCGGCTGACCGACCAGGTGTCGTTTACCGGTCTTCCCGCGTTCACGCGGCCGACGCCAGACCACTGGCAGGCGCGAGCCCGGAGGAATGCCCATGTCCCAGCAAACGAACATCGCCGCACAGACCGCTTTCGCGGAGGCGGTCATCACCGGCGACCTCGCGGCCCTCGACGAGATCGTCGCACCCGACTCGATCGACCATGATCCAGCACCAGGGCAGCTGCCGGGGCCCGGAGGGTACAAGGCCATGTTCGCCGATCTCCGGGCAGCCTTTCCCGACCTGCACGTCGCGGTGGAGCATCTGGTGGCCACCGACGACGAGCTGGCCTTTGCCTACACGATCACCGGAACGCATCTGGGGCCGCTGATGGGACGGCCCGCCAGCGGCAGGAAGGCCAGCTACCGGGGCATGCAGATCAGCCGCTTCGACAGCGACGGAAAGCTCGTCGAACGCTGGGGCAGCAGCGACGAACTCGGCATGCTGCGCCAACTCGGCCTCACCGAGTTGTGACCCCGGGAGCGGGATCTCCGACGGTCCCGGGAACAACCAGCTCGCACGCGATCGGCCGCCGTTCCGGATGGCAAACGGTCAGGTGCGCGGTCCGCCGGGTCACCTGGTGATGATGGCGTTCCACGCATCCGTGCTGGACGGGGTCGCCCGCAATCCGTCGCGGCCGACACGGCTGCTCCTGCGCCTGCTCGCCTTCGACGGGAGCGGTGACCGTCCGCCCTGAGCCACCCGGCACCTCCCTCACCGTGAGCACCGACCGGGCCCTCACAGCAAACCATCCGCCTCAAGATCACTCGCAGTGCCGACCCCGAGCTGCGACCGGCCGACGGCCTCAGAAGTTCATTCGCGGGCCATCCGCTCCACTCGGCGTGACCTTCGCCGCTGCAAGGTCGATACTGCCCACAGCAGGATTTTGACCGCGCCGCCACCGATCATCAACGGACACCTGACATCCCCTCAGAAAAGGCAGCATCGAGTCAGCATCAGGGCCGCCAAGACCCGCTTCCAGCCGCCATGAACCGCCAAGATCGTAAGTCGGCTTTACGCGTCCTGACCAGCAAGGACTCATGTCAGAGGCCCATCCGCTAGCATTGCCAGGAGGAAACCCGTGAAGATGCTCATCAACGTTCCGGAGACCGTGGTGGCGGATGCGCTGCGGGGTATGGCGGCGGCTCATCCCGATCTCACCGTGGACGTGGAGAACCGGGTGATCGTCCGGCGTGACGCCCCCGTCGCCGGGCAGGTCGCGCTGATCTCCGGCGGCGGTTCCGGGCATGAGCCGCTGCACGGCGGTTTCGTGGGTCCGGGGATGCTGTCGGCCGCCTGTCCGGGCGAGGTTTTCACGTCCCCCGTCCCGGACCAGATGGCGCGGGCCGCGGCGGCCGTGGACAGCGGGGCCGGAGTGCTGTTCGTCGTGAAGAACTACACCGGGGACGTGCTCAACTTCGACATGGCCGCCGAACTCGCCGAGGACGAGGGCATCCAGGTCGCGAAGGTCCTCGTCAACGACGACGTGGCCGTCACCGACAGCCTCTACACCGCGGGCCGGCGCGGCACCGGCGCCACCCTGTTCGTCGAGAAGATCGCCGGGGCGGCCGCCGCCGAGGGCCAGCCGCTGGAGCGGGTGGAGGCCGTCGGGCGCCGGGTGAACGCGAACTCCCGCAGCTTCGGTGTCGCGCTGAGCGCCTGCACCACCCCGGCCAAGGGCACCCCGACCTTCGATCTGCCGCCCGGGGAGCTTGAGTTGGGCATCGGCATCCACGGCGAGCCGGGCCGGGAGCGGCGGGCCATGATGACCTCCGGCGAGATCGCCGACTTCGCCGTCAACGCCGTCCTGGAGGACATGCCGCCGCGCAACCCGGTCCTCGTCCTGGTCAACGGCATGGGCGCGACCCCCCTCCTCGAGCTGTACGGGTTCAACGCCGAGGTCCAGCGGGTGCTCGCCGAGCGCGGTGTGAGCGTGGCCCGCACACTGGTCGGCAACTACGTGACCTCCCTGGACATGGCCGGTGCCTCGGTCACGCTCTGCCAGATCGACGAGGAGCTGCTGCGGCTGTGGGACGCACCGGTGAAGACACCGGCGCTGCGCTGGGGCATGTGAGCGAGAGACAGCACCGACCCGCGTCCGCACCGCACCGCACCGCAACGCAAGGAGATCCAGTGCTCGACGCCGACTTCTTCCGCCGCTGGATGGCGGTGGCCGCCGCCTCCGTCGACCGTGAGGCGGAGCGGCTCACCGCCCTCGACTCCCCCATCGGGGACGCCGACCACGGCAGCAACCTCCAGCGCGGGTTCAAGGCCGTGGTGGCCGCGCTGGAGAAGGACGCGCCCGCGACTCCGGGTGCCGTGCTGACGCTCGCCGGGCGCCAGCTGATCTCCACGGTCGGCGGCGCCTCCGGACCGCTGTACGGCACGCTGCTGCGCAGCACGGGCAAGGCGCTCGGTGACGCGGCCGAGGTGGGTGAGGCCCAGCTCGCCGAGGCGCTGCGGGCCGGGGTGGACAAGGTCATGGCGCTCGGCGGGGCCGCGCCCGGGGACAAGACGATGATCGACGCCCTGGTGCCGGCCGTCGACGCGCTCGGCGACGGTTTCGGCGCGGCACGGACCGCCGCCGAGCAGGGCGCCGAGGCGACGATCCCGTTGCAGGCCCGCAAGGGCCGGGCGAGCTATCTCGGCGAGCGCAGCATCGGCCACCAGGACCCGGGCGCCACCTCGTCGGCGCTGCTCGTCGCGGCGCTCGCGGAGGCGGCCGGTGAGTGAGAACAAGCTGGTCGGGATCGTGCTGGTGTCGCACAGCGCGCAGGTCGCGGAGTCCGTCGCGGAGCTGGCCAAGGGGCTGGCGGGCGGTGCCACGACGGTGCCGGTCGCCCCGGCGGGCGGCACCGAGGGCGGCGGGCTCGGCACCAGCGCCGAGCTGATCGCCGCCGCCGCCGCGTCCGTGGACCGGGGCGCGGGGGTCGCCGTCCTCACCGACCTGGGCAGCGCGGTGCTCACCGTGAAGGCGCTGCTCGCCGAGGGCGACGAGCTCCCGGACGGCACCCGGCTGGTGGACGCCCCGTTCGTCGAGGGCGCGGTGGCCGCGGTCGTCACGGCCGTCACCGGGGCCGACCTGGACGCGGTGGAGGCGGCCGCCGCCGAGGCGTACACCTACCGCAAGGCCTGAGGTTTCCCCTGGGGCCACAGGTCCGGGCCCGCGAGGTCCGGGCGCCGCAAGGTCCAGGCGCCGCGAGCCCCGGTTCCCTAGGTGAGCCCCTCCGCCGCCACCGCGAGGGCCGACCGCATGGTCGCCGTGAGCTCGGCCTCCGCCGTGGCGGGGGCCGTGGCCTCGTCGGCGACCCGCCAGGCGTAGTGCTCGACGGCGGCGCGCAGGGCCGCGTTGAGCATGGCCGCCTGGATCGTGGGCCGCAGGTCGTCGGCGGGCAGCCCGCAGCGTTCGGCGAGGGCGCGGGCGAACGCCGGCTCGGCCTCGTCGTAGGACTGCAGCCACTCCGCCCGCAGGCCCGGCTCACCGCGGGTCAGCCGGACCAGGGCGCCCATGGTGACGCGGTCCGGGCCCGCCACCAGTCGGCTGTCCGTCGGCACGGCGTCCTCGAAGGCCTCCTCCAGCGGCTGGCCGGGGCGCCAGGCGCGCAGGCAGTCGGCGACGGCCTCGATGCCGGCCGCGAACAGCGGCCGTACGCAGGCCTCCTTGCTCGGGAAGTATCGCCACACCGTGCGCGCCGAGACCCCGACCGCCTGCCCGATCTGCTCGCCCGTGGTCGCGGCCACCCCCTGGGTGACGAACAGGTCCACCGCTGCGCGGGCGATCTCCAGCCTGATCTCGGCTTTGCGCTCCTCGGTCAGCGGCGGGCGTCCCGTGCGTCCCCCTGGGGTCATCTGTCCCTCCGGTGCCGGTGGCTGTCGCACCGGGATTCTCCCCGAGGAGCCGAGGTGGTGGAAAATCCGGCCCGGTTTTATGTCACTGGAAGACACTAAGTCGTAGGGTGTGACCGCAGCGGGCGCGGGAGGCGCCCGCGTACCACCTGAGGGGAGCACCACATGACCAGCGGACTCGACGGGCGGGGCGTCATCGTCACCGGCGCGGGGTCGGGGATCGGGCGCGCCGCGGCCCTCGCCTTCGCCAGGGAGGGCGCCCGGGTCCTGGTCGCCGACCTGAACGCCGAGGGCGCGGCCGCGACGGTGGAGGAGATCGAGAAGGCAGGCGGTACGGCCGTGGCCGTCACCGGCGACCTCGGCGAGCAGTCCGTGGTGGACCGGGTGACGGCGACCGCGGTGGAGCGGTTCGGCGGGGTGGACGTCCTGGTGAACAACGCCGGGATCATGGACCGGATGTCGGCGCTCGCGGACGTCAGCGACGCGGAGTGGGAGCGGGTCATACGGGTCAACCTCACCGCGCCGTTCCTGCTCACCCGGGCGGTGCTGCCGCACATGCTGGCGGCGGGCCGCGGCGCCATCGTCAACACCGCCTCCGAGGCCGGCCTGCGCGGCAGCGCGGCGGGCGCCGCCTACACGGCCTCGAAGCACGGCATCGTCGGCCTGACCAAGAACCTGGCGGTGATGTACCGCAACCAGGGCATCCGGGCCAACGCGATCGCACCCGGCGGCACCCGGACCGGCATCCAGGTCGACCTGGAGGACGGCGCGCACGGGCCGGCCGCGCTGGGCCCGTACTTCGGCAACGTCGGCCAGGTCTCCGAACCCGAGGAGCAGGCGGCCGCGATCGTGTTCCTGGCCTCGGACGCGGCGAGCAACATCAACGGCGCGATCCTGCCGGTGGACAACGGCTGGGCGGCCGTCTGACCTGCACCGAGCCGGGGCCCGGGGACCGCGGTCAGCCGTCCTCGGCGAACTGCTCCGCCAGCCGCTCCCCTTCCGCCTCCGCCTCCGCGCGGTCCTCGATGGGATCGACCACGGAGTCCTTGAAGACGATGTAGGTGACACCGGAGGGCACCCCGCCGGTCCGCGGGTCGGGGTTCATGCCCAGCGCCTTCGCGGTGGCGTAGGAGGCCTCGCCGATGATGTCGCGCGGCCCGGTGTCACCGACGACGGCGTACTGCACCCGGTCCTGGTAGATCACCGCGGCGACCGCGCCGCCCCGCACGCCGGACGCCCAGTGGTTCCAGCGGCCGCTGGGTCCGGGGACGACGACGTAGGGCAGTTCCTCGGCGTCGAGCTGGCGGCCGCCGGAGTCCTGGTACGCGGTGGCGGCGGAGAACGCCGGGTCCGCGCGGCGGTTGCAGTGGGCGGTGGGCCGGCCGTCGCAGTCGACGTCGAGGTCCGCCTTCCAGAAGACGGCCTGCGAGGTGCCGCACACGGGGACGGTGGCGGCGGCGCCGGCGTCGGAGCGGTAGCGGCCCTTGGAGACCTGGACGCAGTCCCGCACCCGGGCCAGCAGGTCGGTGGCGGTGATCCGGTGCCGGGCGCCGGTGGCCGCGTACGAGACCGCGGGGGCGGGCAGGGTGGCCGGGGCGAGCAGGGCGGCGCCGGCCGCGGCCAGCGTCAGCGACTGGACACGCACGATGAGGGACCCTTTTCGTGGGGGACATGGAGTCACCGGAACAATCTGGTGCTGGTGGGGCGGCCGGGCCAGCAGGTGAAGGCCGTACAGGGCCGTTCGGAGCAACGAAACTGACACTTCGTGAGAGGGCGCCGAGGGCCGGGGCGCTGAGCAGGTGTCAGCCCAGACTGCCCCGGCCGCCCGTGCCGGCGCGGGATCAGCGACGACAGCGTTCCGCGCCACAGGCGCGAACTGCCCTGGTCTCCGGGGAAGTTCGGCCGCAGTTCCCTCAGCATACGTAACTCCTCCCCGTCGTCTCCAACACGGCCCACTTGTTGTCCGCATCCCGGGCAGGACATAGTGGGTCCGGGTTGGTCCGGACCATTGCCGTGCTGCCGTCCCGGGGAGGCCGAACCGTGCGCCGAGTCGCCGTCGTCTGCGCCCTGCTGCTGGTGGCGGCCTGCGGCCGGGGCGGGCCCGCCGAGGGCGACAGCGGGCGGCTGCCCGGGGCGCCGACGGGCGTGACCGCGGCGGCCGGGAGCGCCACCAGCGTGCACGTCATGTGGAACGCGCTGCCGGCCGGTGCCGGGATCCGCGCCTACGAGGTGTATCGGGGCACTACGAAGGCCGAGGAAGTACCCGGCTCCCAGCACATGGTGGATGTCACCAGGCTCACGCCGTCCACGGTGTACGTGTTCACCGTGCGGGCCCGGGGCGGGGATGGCAGCCTCGGGCCGCGCAGCCGTGCGGTGCGGGCGGCCACCCCGGCGATGACCGCGGCAGACCGCTCGGCGCCGAGCCGGCCCGCCCGGCCGGCCGGGCGGGCCGGGGGGAGCCGTGCCGGGGGGCGGTC
>NZ_JBFAXI010000023.1:0-28945 GCF_040680735.1 Streptomyces sp. NPDC051987
GGCCGGCCTCGGTGTTTCCGCAGTGGCTCTCAGAAGGCCCGCCGAAGGGGCGCGGGGCGGTACCTGACATGCGGCGCTGCCGCGTGGGCGCGACCAGCCACGACGACGCCGCGGACGGACACGGCGCCCCGCGGCCTCCTCGCGGAGCGCTCAGTGGACGGAGTGCTCCTCCAGCGGGAACGTTCCGCCGACGACGTCCTCGGCGTAGGCCCGAGCCGCGTCGCCCATGACCTCGCGCAGGTCCGCGTACTTCTTCACGAACTTGGGGACCCGGCCCGAGGTCAGGCCGAGCATGTCCGTCCAGACCAGGACCTGGGCGTCGGTCTCCGGACCGGCGCCGATGCCGACCGTCGGGATGTGCAGCGTGCGGGTCACCTCGGCCGCGAGCTCCGCCGGGACCAGTTCGAGCACGACCGCGAAGGCGCCCGCGTCCTGCACCGACTTGGCGTCGCGCAGCAGCTGCTGGGCCGCCTCCTCGCCGCGGCCCTGCACCCGGTAGCCCATCGCGTTGACGGACTGGGGGGTCAGGCCGATGTGCGCCATCACCGGGATGCCGGACTCGACGAGCAGCCGGATCTGGTCGTGCGACCGCTCGCCGCCCTCCAGCTTGACCGCGCCGACGCCCGCCTCCTTCACCAGCCGGGTCGCCGAGCGCAGCGCCTGCACCGCGCCCTCCTGGTAGGAGCCGAAGGGGAGGTCGCCGACGATGAGGGCGCGCCGGGTCCCGCGGACCACGGCGGCCGACAGCATCGTCATCTCGTCCAGGGTGACGGGCACCGTCGACTCGTAGCCGAGGTGGCAGTTGCCGGCCGAGTCGCCGACCAGGAGGACCGGGATGCCGGCCTCGTCGAAGACGGAGGCCGTCATCGCGTCGTAGGCGGTGAGCATGGGCCACCTCTCGCCGCGTTCCTTGGCGAGGGCGAGGTCGCGGACCGTGATGCGGCGACTTCCCTTGCCCCCGTACAGCGTCCTGCTGCCGTCGGAGGGGTTGTTCCGCACGGTCTGGGCAGCCGAGAACTGCGTCATGACAACGGCTCCTTCAGGTCATCTCGAGGCACCCTCACGGTGTCCCCGGATCCCTCCCATGGTGGCACTTCGTGCCGCCCTCGGCCAGAGCGCCCCCGTGTGATCCCTCGGGCCCCCTACCGCCCCTGCCGGGCCGCCCTGTCGCGTTTCATAAAGTCCGGGTAAAGTTATTCAGATACGAGACGGTGCCGTATTGAAATGGGCCTAGGCTCGTCGGTATGACAACTCCTGCCGACCACGCGCCACCCGGCCCGCGCATACCCGAGGCGGTGCACCGACGCCGCTGGGCGATCCTCGGTGCGCTGATGCTGAGCCTGCTGATCGTGGTGCTCGACAACTCGATCCTGAACGTCGCCGTGAAGACCATCTCCACTCCGGCTCCGGTCGGCCTCGGCGCCACCCAGAGCCAGCTGGAGTGGGCGATCAACGCCTACACCCTGGTCTTCGCCGGCCTGCTCTTCACCGCGGGCCTCCTCGGCGACCGTCTGGGCCGCAAGAAGGTGCTCATCGGCGGCCTGCTGGTCTTCGGCGTCGGCTCGGCCCTCGCCGCCGAGTCCGGCTCCGCGGACCAGCTGATCGCCTTCCGCGCCCTGATGGCACTCGGTGCTGCCTTCGTGATGCCCGCCACCCTCGCCGTGCTGATGAACGTCTTCGAGCGTCAGGAGCAGCCCAAGGCGATCGGCATCTGGGCCGGCGGCGTCGGCCTCGCCATCGCCATCGGCCCGATCACCGGCGGTGTGCTGCTGGACCACTTCTGGTGGGGCTCGGTCTTCCTCGTCAACGTGCCGATCGTGATCATCGCGCTCGCGCTGATGTTCTGGCTGGTGCCCGACTCGCGCGACCCGCGCCCCGGCCGCGTCGACCCGGTCGGCGTGGTGCTCTCCGTCGTGGGCCTGGTCCTCCTCGTCTACGGCATCATCAAGGGCGGCGAACTCGCCGACTTCACCGACGCCAAGGTGCTCGCCACCATCGCCGCGGGCCTCGTGGTGCTCGCCGCGTTCGTGATCTTCGAGAAGCGCAGCGACCACCCGTCCCTGGACGTCACCTACTTCAGGAACAAGGTCTTCTCGGCCGCCATGGCCGCCATCGCGCTGGTCTTCTTCGCGCTGATGGGCGTGACCTTCTTCTCCGTCTTCTACACCCAGAGCGTCCGCGGGTACTCGCCGCTGCAGTCCGGCCTGCTGCTGCTCCCGCTGGCCGCCGCGCAGCTGATCTTCGCGCCGCGCGCCCGGCTGGTCGTCGACCGGTTCGGCAACAAGGCGACGACCACCGGCGGTCTGGTGCTGATCGCGGCGATGCTGGCCATGTTCGCCACGTTCGAGGCCGACACCCCGATCTGGCTCCTGGAGGTCGTCTTCTTCCTGATGGGGACCGGCATGGCGCACATCATGACGCCGACCTCGGTCGTCATCATGCAGGCCCTGCCCCGTGAGAAGGCCGGTTCCGCCTCCGCGCTCAGCAACACCTTCCGCCAGGTCGGCGGCGCCCTCGGCATCGCCGTGCTCGGCTCGGTGCTGTCGACGTCGTACCGCAACGGCATCGAGGGCAAGCTCGGCGCGCTGCCGCCCGGACTGCGCGAGACCGCCGGCGAGTCCATCGAGGCCACGCTCGGCGTCGCCGCGAAGCTCGGCGCCCAGGGCAGGTCCCTGGTCACCCCGGCCAACGACGCCTTCCTGCACGCCATGCACACCACCGCCCTGTGCGGCGCGGGTGTCGCCCTGATCGGAGCCGTGGTCGTGGCCGTCTTCCTGCCGGGAAAACCGCCGGCCGGTCAGCGGGGCGACCGTGAACAGGAGTTGGTCGTGGCGGCGGAGTGAACGGGCGGGCCGCCGGCCCCGCAGGAACCACGGGGGGAGGCTTCGGTTGCGGGAGGATTCCCGTAGCCAGTGAGAGGACGGTATGACGTGACGCTTGCCGACAGCGGACCGCGGTCGACGGCTCCGGCTCGGGGCCGCCCCCGCAGCGAGGCGGTGGAGAGCGCCATCCTGGAAGGGGTGATGAAGCTCCTGGAGGACGGCGTGCCGCTCGGCGACCTGTCCATCGAGCGGATCGCCCGGACCGCCGGCGTCGGCAAGGCCACCATCTACCGCCGCTGGAACGGCAAGGAGGAGCTCTTCGTCGACGTCATGCGCGCCGCCGAGCCCCCCGACCCCGAACTCCCGGGCACCTCCATGCGCGACGACCTCGTCGTGCTCCTCGAATCGCTGCGGCAGCGCGGACTGAGGAACCGTTCGTCGGCGATCCTGCACAACGTCTACGCCCAGATGAAGAGCAGCCCCCGCATCTGGAACGCCTACCACGCGAGCGTCGTCAATCCCCGGCGCGAACTCGGCAAGGAAGTGCTGCGCCGGGGCCAGCGCAACGGCGAACTCCGCGCCGACGTCGACATCGAGCTGGCGAACGACATGTTCACCGGGCCGATGCTGGTCAGAGCCGTACTGCGCCCGGAGGCGGAACTCCCCGAAGGCCTGGCCGAACAGATCGTCGACTCCGTGCTGGCGGGCCTCGGGCCCGGCACCTCATCGCAGTCGTGAGCGGGAGTGTGCGCGTTTCGTCACAGACCCCGCCGACCCGCCGGTGAGCGGAACTCCTCCCCTCGGCTCGTTCGTCCTCGTCTTCCGTACGGCCGTCATGTGACGGCGGGGCAGGAGCCGATCATCCCCTAGGGTCGTATCCGGGGGACGACGGTGTGCACGGCGGGTTGTGAGGCAGACGGTATGGCGCAGCAGGCGTACATGACGGAGACGGACAACGGCGGCTCGGGGCCCGAGCGCCGGGGAGACCGGTTCCGGCGCCTGGTGGACCGGCTGCTGGCGGGCTGGCGGGACGACCCGCGCATCTGGCGCCGGGGCATCGTCCTCGCCGTCCTCGCGCTGCTGCTGGCCGGTGTGATGCTGCTGCACTCCCGCATCCCCAACACCGTCGGCAACCTGGGCAGTCTGACCGAGACCTTCCTGCCCTGGCTGGGCCTGCTGATCCCGGTGCTGCTCGTGCTCGGCCTGGTGCGCAGGTCCGCGACCGCGCTGATCGCCGTACTGCTCCCGGCGATCGTCTGGCTCAACCTGTTCGGCGGCCTGCTCACCGACAAGCAGGGCGGTGGCGGCGACTTCATGGTGGCCACCCACAACGTCAACGCCGACAACCCCGACCCGGCCGGTACGGCCGCTCGGCTCGCCTCCTCCGGCGCCGACGTGCTGGCCCTGGAGGAGCTGACGGCGACGGCCGTGCCGACGTACGAGAAGGCGCTGAAGTCCACGTACAGGTACCACGCGGTCGAGGGCACCGTCGGCCTGTGGAGCAAGTACCGCCTCACCGGCGTGAAGGCCGTCGACATCAAGCTCGGCTGGACGCGCGCGATGCGGGCCACGGTCGCCACCCCGCACGGCCCCCTCGCCGTCTACGTGGCCCATATGCCGTCCGTCCGCGTCAAGATGAACGCCGGCTTCACCGCCCGGCAGCGCGACACGAGCGCGGACGCGCTGGGCGAGGCCATCGCCGACGAGACCCTGCCGCGGGTCATCCTCCTCGGTGACCTCAACGGCACGATGAACGACCGTTCCCTGAACGCCGTCACCTCGCAGATGCGCTCCACCCAGGGCGCGGCGGGCAGTGGCTTCGGGTTCAGCTGGCCGGCCTCGTTCCCGATGGCCCGCATCGACCAGATCATGGTCAGGGGCGTGGAGCCGGAGAGCTCCTGGACCCTCCCGCGGACCGGCAGCGACCACCTGCCGATCGCCGCACGTGTGAACCTGACCACATCGGATGCGTGAAAGCCCCTGGTGAGGGCGGCCTCCCGTGCCTTGTCAGGACAACTGGACACCGCGCCGTAACCCGGTGGAATACTTCGCCTGGGAGACTTTGTTCCGTAGATGAACTTAAAACGCACGGAACCCCGCTCCCCGAAAGGCGAAGCCCTTCATGCCTCTGGCCCTGCTCGCCCTGGCCGTCGGCGCATTCGGTCTCGGCACCACTGAATTCGTCATGATGGGCCTGCTGCCCGACGTCGCCGACGACCTGCACGTCTCGATCCCCACCGCCGGTCACCTGGTCTCGGCGTACGCGCTGGGCGTCGTCATCGGCGCCCCGCTCCTGGCCGCGCTCACCGCGCGCCTGCCCCGTCGCGCGGTCCTCATCTCCCTGATGGCCCTGTTCGTCGCGGGCAACGCGCTCTCGGCCCTGGCCCCCGGCTACGACTCCCTGCTCGCCGCCCGCTTCCTCAGCGGCCTGCCGCACGGCGCCTTCTTCGGCGTGGGCGCGGTCGTCGCCACCGGCCTGGTGGCCCCGGAACGCAGGGCCCGCTCGGTCTCCCTGATGTTCATGGGCCTGACCGTCGCCAACATCGCGGGCGTCCCGGTCGCCACGCTCATGGGCCAGCACCTCGGCTGGCGGGCGACCTTCCTGGGCGTCAGCCTGATCGGCGTGGCGGCGATGGCGGCGGTGTTCCTGCTGATCCACCCCGCGCACACGCCCGCCCCCACCGCCGGCCTGCGCGGCGAACTCACCGCCCTGCGCTCCCTGCCCGTCTGGCTGGCCCTCGCCACGACCGTGGTCGGCTTCGGCGCCCTGTTCTCCGCGTACAGCTACGTCACGCCGATGCTGACGGCGTCCGCCGGCTACACCCAGGGCAGCGTGACCCTCCTCCTCGCCCTGTTCGGCGTCGGCGCCACGATCGGCAACCTCGTCGGCGGCCGGCTGGCCGACCACGCGATGCGCGGGACGCTCTTCGGTGGCCTGGTGTCCATGGTGGCGGTCCTGCTCCTCTTCCCGGTCCTGATGCGGACGGAGTGGAGCGCGGCGCTCGCCGTCGTCCTGCTCGGCGTGGCGGCCTTCGTCACCGGCTCCCCGCTCCAGCTGATGGTGATGGAACGCGCGGCCGCGGGCCCCTCCCTCGCCTCCTCCGCCAACCAGGCCGCCTTCAACCTCGCCAACGCGGGCGGCGCCTGGATCGGCGGCGTGGCCCTGGCCGCGGGCTTCGGCGTCACCTCCCCGGCCCTGGCGGGCGCCGCCCTCGCGGTCCTCGGCCTGGGCGTGGCGAGCGTGGCGTACGCGGTGGACCGCCGCAGGGCGGTGCCGGCGGCCCACGAACGCGTGATCGCCTCCCACGTCCCGGCCGACCTGGTGCGTTCCTCCTGACGGCCGGTGTCGCACACCCGGCCGGGGCGGTGATCCCTTTCGGGTGAAGCGCTCCCCACAGCACGCCGACGGCCGGACCCGACCAGGATGATTCTCCCGGCGCCAACCCCCGGGAGAACGCAATGCACACCGCCGCAGCCACCGGGCAGCGCTCCGACGACTACGAGTCCTTCTCGCTCACGGCGATCGCCGAAGAGATCACGGAGCGCCATCCGGGCTACCGCGTCGAGATCATCGGAGGCCACCTCCTGGTCTCTCCGCTCAGGGATGCCCCGCATGCATGTGTCCTGACCGACCTCATGTGCCTCTTCATCGCGGCGGATCCGCACGACGGCGATACCGAGGTACTCCAGAACGTCGGTCTCCGGCTGCCCACCGGAGCCGAGGACTACGCCATCCCGGACCTCGCGATCGTGGACGCCGACATCGACGACCACCTCGTCGAGAACAACGCCTACGACCCCGTCTGCTTCCGTCTCGTCCTGGAGGTCACCTCCAGCAACTGGAAGGACGACCTGAAGACCAAGGCCGTCGCGTACGCCCAGGCCAAGGTCCCGGTCTACGTCATCGTCGACCGCAAGCACCAGCGCGTCCACGTACTCACCGAGCCCAGCGGGGAGCAGTACGAGCACCACCGGCCGTACTCGCCCGGCGAGACCGCCACGCTTCCCGACTCGATCGGCGCCAAGGTCACCCTCGACGTCGAACAGATCCTCAAGGCCGCCCAGAGGAAGGCCGACTGATCAGCTCGCGTCGGCGGGCCGCGGCGCCTGCCGGGTGTCGTCGTCGCGACGGACGCCGGATCAGGAAGCGCTCGGCGAGCCCGCGTACCCGACACCGAAGGCGAATGCGCGGCTCGCACCCGGTGCCAGAGCGAGGGCGGCGGTCTGGTCCGGGCGGTTGAAGGCGTCGGTCATCGCCTCGACGGGTTCGAGGGCGATGGAGGCCCGGCGGTCGCGGGCCAGGGTGTCGCCGGTGAAGACGTGCAGGTAGCCGCTGCGCTGCCAGACGCGCAGTTCCTCGCCGGTCGCGGGATCGGCCAGTACCGTCTCGATCCGGCCGGCGGGGCCGGCGGCGAGGTCCGCGTAGCAGGCGTCGATGACCGCGCCGCCCAGTCGTCTCGGCGCCCGGAAGTCCATGTCGGGGCGGTCGTCCAGGGGGATCCGGGCGTCCTCGCCGGGCAGCGGGATGAGGGAGGCGTCGGTGCGGACCAGGGTGTGCGCGGGGACGCGCAGCGTCAGGTCGTCGATGGGGCGGGACAGGGTGAAGTACGGGTGCCAGCCCGTTGCGTAGGGGGCGGTGGTGTCGCCCACGTTGGTCGCACGGACGTCGACGCTCAACTCGTCGGCGGTGAGCGTGTACTCGACCGTGAGGTCGATCGCGAAGGGATAGCCGGGGTACGCGCCCGGCCGGACGGCCGTGGTGTGCAGCAGCAGGCGGGCGGAGTCCGGTGTCGTGGCGGCACGGGTGAGCGCGAAGGACGCCTCGCGGGCGAAGCCGTGGTAGATCAGGCGGTCGCCGTGGCGGCCCGGGAGCAGGTCGTGGTCGCGGCCGTCGTAGCGGTAGCGGGCGTCGGCCACGCGGTTGGGGAAGGGGGCCAGCAGGCCGGCGCGTACGCCGTCCTGCGCCAGGAGTTCCTTCTCGTCGCGGTAGCCGTCCGTCAACTCCTTGAGCCGGCCGGTGGCTTCGCTCCTGACCTGCCAGCTCAGCAGCGTCGCGCCGCGCAGGGCGAGCACGGCGCGTGCCGAGTCGTCCGGCGCGCAGACGACGAGGGTGGGTTCGCCGCCGAGGCGGCTCTCGGTGATCCGGTACTCGGCGGTCATTCCCGTGCCGTCCCTCTCAGCTCGCGTCGGGGGCGAGCTTCTTCGCGCCCGTCATGATGGCCACCGCGTCCTCCATGGAGTGCGACTTCGGGGTGATGACGCCGGCGCGGGCGCCGAGGCGCTGGATGTGGATGCGGTCGGCGACCTCGAAGACGTTGGGCATGTTGTGGCTGATGAGGATGACGCCGAGACCCTGGTCGCGCAGGTCGCGGACGAGCTTGAGGACCTGGCCGGTCTCGCGGACGCCGAGCGCGGCGGTCGGTTCGTCGAGGATCACCACCCGGCCGCCGAAGGCCGCGGTACGGGCGACGGCCACGGACTGGCGCTGGCCGCCGGAGAGGGTCTCCACCGCCTGGTTGATGTTCTGCAGGGTGCCGATGCCGAGCCGTTTGATGTGGTCGGCGGCCTGCCTCTTCATCTCGCCGGTGTCGAGCATGCGGAACACCGAGCCGAGGACGCCCTTGCGGCGGATCTCGCGGGCGAGGAAGAGGTTGCTGGCGATGTCCAGGGCGGGGGCGACGGCGAGGGTCTGGTAGACGGTCTCGATGCCGGCGTCGCGGGCGTCCTGGGGGCGTTTGAAGTGCACCTCCTTGCCGTCGACCAGGATGCTGCCCTGGTCGGGGACGAGGGCTCCGGACAGGCACTTGATCAGGGTGGACTTGCCGGCGCCGTTGTCGCCGATGACGGCGAGGACCTCGCCGGCGTGGAGGGTGAGGTCGACGCTGTTCAGGCCGACGACCCTGCCGAAGAGCTTGACCAGGCCCTTGGCTTCGAGAACGGGGGCGGTGGCGGTCGTCACGACTTCACACTCCGGATCCACTGGTCGACGGAGACAGCCGCGATCACCAGGATGCCGACTGCGAGGACTTGGTAGTTGGGGTCGATGCCGGCCAGCGCGAGGCCGTTGACGAAGACCTGGACGATGAGCGCGCCGATCAGCGAGCCGAAGACCACCCCGCGGCCGCCGAACAGGCTGGTGCCGCCGATCACCACCGCGGTGATGGACTGCAGGTTGGCGTTGAGACCGCTGTTGGGGTCACCGCCGCCGACCCGGCCGACCAGGATCCAGGCGCCCACGGCGATGGCGAAACCGCCCACCATGTAGGCGCTGAGCAGGACCCGGTTGACGGAGATGCCGGCCAGCCGGGCGGCCTCGACGTCGTCGCCGACGGCGTAGAGGTGGCGGCCCCAGGCGGTGTAGCGCAGGGCGTAGCCGACCACCACGTACAGGGCGATCATGAGGAGGACGCCGTACGTGAGGTTCAGCTGTCCGAGCGAGACGGTCTGGCCGCTCCACAGCAGGATGCCGCCCGGCTGCAGGGCGACGGTCTGGCCCTTGGCGTAGATGAGGGTGATGGCGGTGAAGACGCTGAGGGTGCCGAGGGTGACGATGAACGGAGGCAGCTTGATCCTGGTCACCAGCAGGCCGTTGACGGCCTGGGCGGCGATCGCGACGACCGCTCCGGCCAGCAGGGCGAACACGCCGGGCCAGTGGTTGTCCGCGACGAGCTTCGCCATCAGCAGGGAGGACAGCACCATCACCGCGCCGATCGACAGGTCGATGCCGGCGGTGAGGATGATGACCGTCTGGCCGACGGCGAGCGAACCGATGACGGCCACCTGCTGGGCGACCAGCGAGAGGTTCTGCAGCGCGTAGAAGCGCTCGTTCACCAGGGAGAACACGACGGCGGCGAGCACCAGGACGATGGCCGGGCTGAGGGCCGGCTGGCGGTGCAGCACCGAGTGGATGCGCTGGCTGGGGGTGGCGGGCCTGTTGAGGAACTCCTCCGCCGGTGCCGGTGTGGCTTTGTCCACGTGGGTGGTCACAGGGTGTCCTTCCGGTGTTTTCCCTGGAACGGGCTCATGGGCTCGTGGAGCACGGGTGCGACGCCGGTTCCGTCACGACGGTCCGCGGCGCCGCACCCGGCGGGGTGTCAGCTGCCCCAGCAGGCGGAGGCGGCCTGCGACGGGGACTGCACGGTCAGGCCGTCCAGGGACTTGGCGGCGACGAGGGCGGTACCGGTGTCGTAGAAGGACTTGCCGGCGGTCACGCCGGGCTTGCTGCCGCCGCGGGCCAGCTTGGCGATCGACGTGACGCCGAGAGCCGCCATCTTGCCCGGGTACTGCACCGCGTCGGCCGCGAACTCACCGCTGGTCACGTTCTTCAGGCCGGAGCAGCTGCCGTCGATCGCGTAGATCGCGGCCTGCTTCTCCTTGCCGGCCGCCTTCAGCGCGTTGTACGCGCCCTCACCGGCGGGCTCGTTGATGGCGTAGACGACGTTGATGTCCGGGTTGGCGGACAGGCAGTTCTCCATCGCGGTGCGGCCGCCGTCGATGGCGCCCTGGGTGGGCTGGTGACAGACGACCTTGTACGTGCCGCCCTTGCCGCCGGTGTACTTGCCCGACTTGGCTTCCTTGCCGTTCTCGGTCTTGCTGCCCGGGTCGATGCCCATGCCTTCCAGGAAGCCGTGGTCGCGGTTGATGTCGACGGAGACGACCTGGTTGTTGAACAGGTCGAGCATGGCGATGACGGCCGGCTTGCCGCCGAGGGACGCCGCCGCGTACTGCCCGATGAGCTTGCCCGCCTGCTCGTTGTCCGTGGCGTAGGTGACGTCCGCGGTGCTGGCCGGGTTCGGCGCGGTGTCCAGGGCGATCACGAACAGGCCGGCCTGCTTGGCCCGGCCGAGGGCGGCGTTCACGGCGTCGCCGTTGGTGGTGATGAGGATGCCCTTGTCGCCGCGCGATATGGCGTTGTCGATGGCGGTGATCTGGGTCTGGGTGTCGCCGTCGGTGGTGCCCGCCGCCACCGTGAGACTCACGTTGTCCTTGGCGGCCTGGGACTTGGCGTCCTTCTCCATGCTCACGAAGTACGGATTGGTGAGGGTCTTCAGGATCAGCGACACACCCACCTTGCCGCCGCCCCCCGAGGCGGACGAGGAGGAGCTCCCGTTCGAGGAACCGCAGGCCGCGAGCGTCGCGCCGAGGCAGACCGTGACGCCGATCGCCATCGCCCGGGTACGCCGGCCGGAGCGGCTCGACAGGTGACTGGTGGAGAAGTTCATGGCTCGATCCCTTTCGGATCCGTCCCTTGGCCGACGCTGAGACAACGTTGACTGGGCGAGATACTGGGCCTCTATGGACGAGCGCGTCAAGACGCTGATAAACATGCGTCGGCAACGAGTCGGTAACGCGAATCCGGTAGGAGACAACGATGACTCAGGGCGCAGCGCCGCCCCGGTCCACCCGCAGCCGCCCCACCATGCGTGAGGTCGCGGCGCTGGCCGGAGTCGCCATCAAGACGGTCTCGCGCGTGTTCAACGGCGTCCCCACCGTCGATCCGGCGATCGTCGCCAGGGTCCGCGAGGCCGCCGACCAACTGGGCTACCGGCCCAACCTCACCGCGAGCAGTCTGCGCCGCGGCGACGGCCGTACCGCCACCATCGGCATGCTCGTCGAGGACGCCGCGAACCCCTTCTCGGCCGCCCTGACCCGCACCGTGGAGAACGTGGCCCGGGAACGCGGGGTCCTGGTGCTGGTCGGCAGCGTGGACGAGGACCCGGCACGCGAACGGGAGCTGGCCCAGGCGCTCGTGGACCGCCGGGTGGACGGGCTGGTGATCGTCCCGGCGGGACGCGACCAGAGCTACCTGATCAGCGAACAGCGCTCCGGCACCCGCATGGTCTTCGTCGACCGCGAGGCCGGACTCCTGGACGCCGACGCGGTCGTCTCCGACAACCGGCAGGGCGCCGTCACCGCCGTAAACCACCTGATCGAGGCCGGCCACCGCCGGATCGCCTACCTCGGCGACCGCGCCTCCATCCCGACCGCCGCCCAGCGCTTCGACGGCTACCGGCACGCGCTGGAGGTCGCGCACCTCCCGTACGACGACGAGATCGTGCGGCACGTGCCGGCCAGCGAGGCGGCCGCCGTCGCCGCCACCGAGGAGCTGCTGGAGCTGCCGGATCCGCCCACGGCACTGTTCACCAGCCAGAACCTGGTCACCATCGGCGCCCTGCGGGCCCTGCGCGCGCTCGGGCTGCAGCACACCGTCGCCCATGTGGGCTTCGACGACTTCCCGTTGGCCGACATCCTCGACCCGGGCATCTCCGTCATCGCCCAGGACGTCGAGCAGGTGGGCAGGACCGCCGCCGAGATGCTCTTCCACCGTCTGGACGGCGACGAGTCGCCGACCCGCACCGTCACCGTGCCGACCCGGCTGATCGAGCGGGGCTCCGGCGAGATCCCGGCCGAAGGACCCCGCCATGACTGAACCCGTACGCGCCGCCGCACAGCCCCCGGCCGTGACCGTGATCGGCGAAGCCCTCATCGATCTGGTCCAGCTCGACGCCCCTGGCGACTACCGCGCCCAGCCGGGCGGCAGCCCCTTCAACGTCGCCATCGGCCTTGCCCGGCTCGGCCACCGCACCGCGCTCATGGCACGGCTGGCCGACAACACCTTCGGCCGGCTGCTGCGCGCGCACGCCGCCGCCGAGGGCGTCGACCTGACCTCGGCACCGGCGGCCGCCGAACCGACCACGCTCGCCGTGGTCTCCATGGACCCCGAGGGGCGGGCGAGTTACGACTTCTACCTGGACGGCACCGCCGACTGGCAGTGGACCGAGACGGAGACCGCCCGCGTCCCCCGGGACACGGCCGTGCTGCACTTCGGGTCGGTCGCCTCCTGGACGTCCCCGGCCGACCGGCACATCCACTCCGTGGCCCGCCGCCTGCGCGCCGAAGGTACGACGCTGATCAGCTACGACCCCAACATCCGCCCCGCCCTCCTCGGCGACCCGGAGCGCGGCAGGCAGGCCGTCGAACGGAGCGTCGGCACCGCCCACCTCGTCAAGGCCAGCCGCGAGGACGTCGAGTGGCTCTACCCGGACACGCCGATCGAGGCGGTCGCCGCCCGCTGGCTGGAGCTCGGCGCACTCCTCGTCGTCCTCACCGACGGCCCCGACGGCGCCCATGCCCTGCACGCCGGCGCGGGGAGCCTGAGCCGCCCCGGACGGAAGGTCGCCGTGGTGGACACCGTCGGCGCGGGGGACGCGTTCACCGCGGGGCTGCTCGGCGCGCTGACCCGCCACGGACTGCACAGCCCGCGGACGCTGGCCGCGGCCGACCCGGGCGCGCTGCGGACCGCCGTGGACGACGCCATCCTCGTCTCAGCGCTGACCTGCGAACGGCTGGGCGCGGACCCGCCCACCGCCCTGCCCCGCCCCTCGTCGGCCGCCCAGGCACCCCTGGACGCGACGGACCTGACGTTCCCCGACGCCAACCGCCGCACGGGCACGGACGGTCCGCCGCCGCGCCCGACGCAGCCGACGGCGAGCTGACCGGGCCGCACGCGAGCCTCCCCTGGTCGCTCACTTCCAGACGGACGCCAGTTGCCACGCCTTCAGCCGGCCGAGCCGGGGGCGGTCGGTTCAGTTGCGCAGTTCGCACCAGACCGTTTTGCCGGCCGGGTGCTGGTCCATGCCCCAGCGGTCGGTCAGCGCCGCGAGGAGGGTCAGGCCCCGGCCCGACTCGTCCGTTTCGGCGGCCGAAGGGAGGTGAGGAGAAGCGGGTCGAGGAGTTCCCCAGCACTCACAAGGGCTTCCCAGAACTCCGCCGGTCGACCGCGGGTGGCATGCGGAACGATGCGCGCAAGCGAACAGAACACGCTTGCCAACTCACCCATGACAAACCAACGCGAGAGGCCCAGACCGTGACCGCTCGCCACGCCACCCATGGCACCCATCGCGGCCCGTAAGTGCTTCGCGATCACCAGCTCCCTCCCGTCGAGTTCCTTGGCGACGTCGAACACGCCAACCGTCTCCAGAAGCTCGCCGTAAAAGTTCTCCTCACCCTGCCGGAACTCACTCTGCACCTGGTCCGGCTCACTGTGGAGGCGCCGGAGCAATTCCGCCTCAGGGATTCCCATCGCCTGACCGACGGCCAGCGCCGCGTCCCACCACCACCGCGTCTGCTCGGCGAGTTCGCCGCAGACCACAGCCGGTGCCGCCCCCGCCCGCAGCCTCTCCCGGGCCGCCATGCTCATGGCTTCGATGACATCGGCACCGCCGCTCGACATCGCACCGGTCACGTACATCTGGGAAGGCCCTCCGGGCGCGTCACGACCCATGCCGATCGTCGGCCTGACCTGGCATGAGGACGGAACCAGGACGGTTCAAGGACGCGCGTCCGTAGCGTCCCCACGGGGTCACTGGCGCACTTCATGCTTTCGCTCGGGACTCAGCTCAGGCCCAGAAGGCCCCTGAAGGCGCACCCCCGGGGAAACAGGGACACGCACACGATCGGAGTTTGAAGATGGCACGAATGCGGATGCGGACCAGAAGCTTCGCCACGGTCCTGGCCGTAGGCGTAACAGCCCTTGCCCTCAGCATGCAGAGCGCGAGCGCAACCCTCAACATCCCGAGCACCACCCTGAAGAACAATGCCAGCGGGAACTGCGTCATCGAACGCAACCCCTCGGCGGCCGGTATAGGCGACTCCTGCGGCTACGCCGGCACGTACTTTCGCATCATCAGCGCCGCCCCCGACGCCGGAGGCGCCGCCTACGTGCAGATCCAGACCACCGCGGACGACCCGAGCGGCCCGGGCTACTGCCTGTACGCCGTGGGACAGGGCACCGGCCCCTCCGGCGCCCCTGCCGCCTCCTCCGACGTGGAACTGATCCCCTGCTGGTACAACGACCCCCGTGCCATATGGGCTGTGGCCAGGGCCGGAGCCACCGTCAACGGCATTACTCCCGAGACGTTCTTCGCCTTCGACGGGCGCGTCTGCCTGGACGGCGGCTTCGGGACCCTCTACGCCTATCGCGAGGAGGGCTGCAACGGCGGCAACGCCTGGCAGAGGTGGGATGTGTACACCGGCTGACGAGCGAGGACGTCAAGCAGGCCCAGCACAAAGGGGCGTGCGGTCCGTGCGGACCCCACGCCCCTTCGCTCAGCGGATCACCGCGTCACCGTGTCAGTGCTTGCGGTGCGCCTTCGCCGGCTTGTACGAGTCGACGTAGCCGTTCGCCGGGGTGCCGACGCCCGTGACGTCGTCGTAGCCCTTCACCGCGGACAGCGAGCTGTCCTTGCCGAGGCTGCGGACCGAGGTCAGCAGGCCGCCGGTGGCGTCGAAGCCGTTGGCGAAGTCGATCCGGGCGACCGCGAGGTCGGTGCCGGTCGGGTGGTCCGTGACGTCGTGGTAGACCTTCGTGCCGTACTTGGAGTAGATCAGCGGGTTGGCGAAGCCGATCGCCGCACCGCCGCGCGCCTCCTGGGCGAGGGCCTGGACCGCCGCGATGACCGGCGCGGCCAGCGAGGTGCCGCCGATGCGGTACTCGCTGTACTGCTGCGACCCGTCCGGGAAGGTCTGCGTCTGGCCGACCTTGAAACCGGTGTTGGGGTCGGCGATCGCCGCGATGTCCGGGACCACGCGGTTGCCGGCGGCGCTGTTCGCCGTGGCCAGCGCGTTCGGGACGACGCCCTTCTGGTAGTAGGGCTCGGCGACCGTCTTGCTGGTGCCGCCGCCCGCACCGGAGGTGAACGCGCCGGGGAAGTTGGTCCAGCTCTTGCCGTCGGCCGACAGCAGGGCCTTCTCGGTGCCCCAGCCGGTCTCCCACAGGTACGTGTCGCCCTTGCCCACGGCGAGGGAGGTACCGCCGACCGCCGTCACCCAGGCGGAGTTGGCCGGGGTGTCGACCTGCTTCGTCTTGGTGTTGGCGACCTCGTCGCCGTTGTCACCGGAGGAGAAGTAGAAGCCGATGCCCTGCACCGCGCCCAGCTGGAAGACCTGGTCGTAGGCGGCCGCGAGGTCCGGGGTCTGGTTGGCCTCGATGTCGCCCCAGGAGTTGGAGACGATGTCGGCCAGGTGGTTGTCGACGACCTTGCTGAGCGAGTCGAGCAGGTCGTCGTCGTAGCAGGAGGCGGCACCCACGTAGGTGACGTCGGCGGCCGGCGCGACCGCGTGCACGGCCTCGACGTCCAGCGTCTCCTCGCCGTACCAGCCGGCCGCGCCGCACTCCTCGGTCTTGGTGTAGGCGGCGGGCAGCACCTGGTGCAGCTGGCTGGTCTTCCAGGCCGCGTCGCCGTGCGCCTTGGCGTAGGTGCCGGCGTCGAAGGCGATGGTCGGCGAGGCGTACGCGTCGGTGATGGCGACGCGCACGTGCTTGCCGGTGTACGTGCCCGCGCCGTAGGCGGCGCGCAGCTGCTTGCCGGTGTAGCCCTGGATGGCGTACGGGATCTTGGTGCCGTACGCGTCCGGCAGCGTGGTCGCGATCTTCGAGCCGTAGTACGAGGAGAACGGCCCGGAGTTCTTGAACACGGCGTCCGGCGGCGGCAGCGTGTCGTCGTGGCTCGCCTTGTGCGGCGCGTTGTCCAGACCGGTGACGGTCAGGACGGCGGCGCTGACGGCGGCAGGCACCGAGGCGGTCTTCGCGGGGGCGCGGTAGGTCTTGGCGCCCTTGGCGTAGTTGTGCAGCTGGGTGCCGAACGCCTGCTCGACGGCGGAGGCGTCGCCCGAGACGGCGATGTAGTGCTGGGTGACCTCGGTGACCTTCAGGCCGGACGCGGTCAGCCAGGACTTGACGGCCTTCACCTGGGCCTTGGTGGCGCCGTAACGGGCCTGCACCTGCTTGGCGCTGAGGTACTTGCCGTACTGCGGAGAGCTGGGGTCGGACACCGCCTTCGCGTAGGCCGCGAGGCCCTTGGCGTCCCGGCCGGCCAGGTAGACCCGGGCCTTGACCTGCGCGCTGTCGGAGGTGGCGCCCTTGTCCGCCTTGGCCGTGGCCCAGGCGGGCTTCGTGCCCGCCAGGGCCGCACGGGCCGTGGTGTCCGCGGCGTGCGCCGCGGGTATGCCGAGCGCGAGCGCGCCGGCGATCATCGGCAGTGTCGCTGCCATGCTCACGCTGGCCCGCACCTTGGCACGGTTCGATCTCATACTGCCCCCTGCTATGCGGTTCGTCGCATGGAGTGGTCGGTCATGCGTGATCACCGGGAGGCCAGCGGCGGAACGGCCCGTGAATGGATCACGCGGTGGACGTCACTCTTTCGGTGAACTGTTCATGCCAGGGGAATGAAAAACCCAAGGAAATCCCAAGTGGGCGCTGATTAGGGGCTTTTGGTCCACTTTCGGCGGTGCGCGGAACATTACAGATCGGTTGCGATTGTTGCTGAACGCTTGCGATGCCGTTAAGTCGACAAATCCCCCATCTGGCACGGGGGTTGCAGGCCGCTCAGTCGCGCGGCTTCGCGCCCCGCTCCTTCAGCATCTGCTTCATCGTGGCCAGTTCCGACTGCTGCGCGTCCACCATGCCCTGGGCGAGGTTCTTCTCCACCGCGACGGTGCACCTGGCCACGCAGCCCTCGGCCATGTGGATCCCGCCCTTGTGGTGGTCCGTCATCAGTTGCAGATAGAAGATCTCCGCCTGCCTGCCGTTCAGCGTCCCCAGCTTCCTCAGCTCGCTGTCGGTCGCCATGCCCGGCATCAGTGAACCGTCCCCGCGCTCGGGCATGTCGCCCATGCCCATCCAGGACATCGGCGGCTTCGCCGACACCTTCGGCAGGTTCCACAGGTCCAGCCAGCCCAGCAGCATGCCGCGCTGGTTGGCCTGCGTCTGCGCGATGTCGTAGGCGAGCCGCCGCACTTCCACGTTCTTCGTGCGGTCGCGGACGATGTACGACATCTCCACGGCCTGCTGATGGTGGACCGCCATGTCCCGCGCGAACCCCGCGTCCGCCCCGTCCGCGCTCGGGACCTTCAGGCCGCCCGCGCCGTCGCCGTCCTGGGCGACCGCGTAGGTGATCGCGCCGGCGGCGACCAGCGCCGCCGCGGCCGTCCCGGCCACCCAGCCGATGTGCTTCCTCACGTCACATCGTCCCGCCGGTGCAGGAGGCGCCCGGCTCCGGGGTCTGCTTGCCCTGCACGTACGTCTCGAAGAACTTGGCGACCTTCGGGTCGTCGGCGCTCGTCACGCTCAGCTGGTGCCCCCACGCGGAGAGCTCGATCGGCGCGGTCTGGTTCGCGTACGGGCTCATCAGCGAGTAGGGCGTCTGCTTCACCTTCGCCGCCAGCTTGTCCACGTCGGACTTGCTCGCCTTGTCGGTGTACGTCACCCACACCGCGCCGTGCTCGAGCGCGTGCACGGCGTTCTCGTCCTTCACGGCCTTCGGGTAGACGTTGCCGTTGCAGTTGAGCCACACCGGGTTGTGGTTGCCGCCGACCGGCGGGTGCATCGGGTAGTTCACCGTCCCCGTGACGTGGGTGCGGGACAGCTTGCCCGTCCAGGTCCGCACGCCGTCGCTGCCGGTCACGAAGTGCCCGGAGTCCCCGGAGCCGCCCTTCGCGTCGCTCGCGCTGTCGCTCTTGTCCGACTGCGAGTTGACGAGCACCACCGCGCCGGCGACGAGCCCGGCGACGACCACGACGCTCGCGCCGATCGTCAGGATCCGGTTGCGCCGCTCACGCGCCTGTTCGGCACGCCGCATCTCCTCTATGCGTGCCTTGCGCGCTGCGTTGTTGCTCTTCTTGGCGGTAGCCATGACCGTGTCCTTCTTGGGGGAAAGGGACGTTGAGGATGGGGCCCGCTGATCGTAATGGGGGAGATGGGGGGAGTCGTAGGGCGGGCCGGGGAAAGAACGGGAAAGACCCCCCGATCGACAGGAAACCGATAATTTGAATAGCGGATGCGCATTACCTACCCTGGCCGGTATGCGGCTGCTGCGCTCCACCGATCTGGCTCTGCGCCTCCTGATGCGGCTCGCCGTCGCGGACGGCTCCAGCCCCACGACCCGCGAGGTCGCGGCGGACATGGACGTGCCGTACACGCACGCCGCGAAGGTGGTCGCCGAACTGCAGCACCTGGGGCTGGTCGACGCCCGGCGCGGCCGGGGTGGCGGTCTCGCGCTGACCGAACGGGGCCGCACCGCCTCCGTGGGCGGCCTCGTCCGCACCTTCGAGGGCGAGGGGGACGTGGTGGACTGCGAGGGCGCCACCCCGTGCCCCCTCCGCTCCGCCTGCCGCCTCAGGGGCGCCCTGCGCCGGGCCCAGGAGGCGTTCTTCGCCGCACTGGACCCGCTGACGGTGGCGGACATGGTGACGGCGCCGACGGGGCCCCTGCTGCTCGGCATCGCCAAGGGGCCGGGGGCGGTCTAGGACCTGTCTGACCATTCCCGTCGTCGCCCGAAGGGCGGCCTCGCGGCGTCAGGTGCGTGCTCTCGGCGTGCCGGGCGTGGGCCCTCGTACTGGACGTACTCGGGTCCGCGCCCGGTGCGGCGAGTGGGGGTCCCCCCGGCCGAAGGCGGGGGAGCGTGCATGGCGTCGCGAGGCAGACGGGAATTGTCAGACAGGCCCTGGGCGTCACCGTCCGACCTGCTGCCGGGTGCTCCCCGTGCTCGGCCGGCCGGCCCGAGCCCCGCGGCGCCGGCGTGATCCGGTCGGCGCGCCTCCCGTCTGCGCGGGCTGACGGCTCCGTGGCGGGGCGGGGAAGCGGGGGGAGCGTGGTCCGGGGGCCGGGTCCCGGGAGCGGGGCCGACAACCAAGCGCGGGCCATGACTTGCCCTGTGTCGGCCCCGCTGTGTTCAAACATTCAACAAAGGGATCTCAGCTGCAGACAAAGGGCTCTACCCGCATAGATGGAGCCGGTGCTGTCATGTGCACGATCGCCCGGAACTCCTGCCGGGCACCCCACCGGGAGATCCCCCATGCCCCGAATATCCCGCTCCCTGGTCACCGCCCTCTCCTCCCTCGCGCTCGCCGCCGCCGGGCTCACGGTCGCCTCCGGCACCGCGCACGCGCAGAGCTGCAGCCAGGCCTACCTCCCCCTCCCCGACCCGAGCTGCCAGCCCGGCGACTTCAACCCCGACGTCACGCAGTCCACCATCGGCTCCACCATCTGCGTCTCCGGGTGGACCGCGACCGTCCGGCCGTCCAGTTCCTACACCACCGCGCTGAAGAAGAAGCAGATCGTCGAGTACGGCTACACGGACACCAGCACCTCGGACTACGAGGAGGACCACTTCCTCCCGCTCGAACTCGGCGGCGCCCCCAAGAGCGAGCTCAACCTCTGGCCCGAGCCCGAGTACGGCAGCAAGACCGCCGCCAACAAGGACTCCGTCGAGACCAAGCTGAAGAAGGCCGTCTGCGCCGGCACCGTCACCCTCGCGGACGCCCAGGACGCGATCCTCAGCGACTGGACGACCGCGCTGTCGGACCTCGGCCTGAGCTGATCCCGCGGCCCGCCGCGGAGGCGGCGGCGGTGCGTCAGGCCGCCGCCAGCCACAGGTCCGGTCCGAACACCTCGTAGTGGATGTCCGCCGGAGCCACCCCCTTGCCGATCAGCTGGGCGCGCACCGCGCGCATGAAGGGGAGCGGTCCGCACAGGTACGCGCGCGTGCCGGGTGCCACGTCGACATCGGTGAGATCCACCAGACCGGTGCGGGTGCCCGGCTCGGCGTCGCGCTCGTAGAAGAAGTGCACGGCCGCGTCCGGCAGCTTTCCCGCGTACCCGGTGTGGTCGCCGCGCAGCGCGTGGTCGGCGGGGGAGCGGTCGCCGTGCACGACGGTGACCGGGGCGCGGTGTCCGTCGGCCGCGAGCGCGGCGAGCATCGACACCATCGGGGTGACACCGATGCCGGCGGAGGCGAGCAGCAGGGGCCGGTCGGCGGCGTCGCCGAGGACGAGGTCGCCGTACGGCTCCGACAGCTCCAGGACGTCGCCTTCGCGCACGCGCGCGTGCAGGTGGTGGGAGACCTCGCCGTCGGGCGTCGTGCCGTCGCCGGCCACCCGCTTCACGCTGAACTGGCGGAGCGAGTCGCCCGGCGCCCCGGAGAGGCTGTACTGGCGTATCTGGCGGGCGCCGTCGGGGAGCGTGACGCCCACGGAGACGTACTGCCCCGCGCGGAAGCCGCGCACCGCCCCGCCGTCCGCGGGCCGCACCCGGAAGGTCACCACGTCGGCCGTCTCCGCCACCCGTCCCACGACCTCCCAGGGCCGGAAGCCGGTGGCCCCGCTCTCCTCGTACAGCCGCTTCTCCAGGGCGATCAGCGCGTTGGCCATCAGCCAGTAGACCTCGTCCCAGGCCGCCGCGACCTCGGGGGTGACGGCCTCGCCCAGCACCTCGACGATGGCGGCGAACAGGTGTTCGTGGACGACCGCGTACTGCTCGGGGGCGACCCCGAGGGAGGCGTGCTTGTGTGCGATCCGGCCCAGCATCGCGTCGGGGCGCTGGTCCGGACGGTCCAGCAGACGGGTGGCGAACGCGGCGATGGAACCGGCGAGGGCCTGCCGCTGGGTGCCGGCGGCCTGGTTGCCGCGGTTGAAGAGGTCGCGCAGCAGCTCGGGGTGGGCGGCGAAGAGCCGGGCGTAGAAACGCTCGGTGATCTCGTCGATGGCCGCGCCGACGGCCGGGAGGGTGGCGCGGACGGTGGCGGCTGACGGTTCGGACAGCATCGGGGCTCCTTGTGGCTCGCCGAACGGCTGGACGCCTCGACGCTATTAAAACTTGCATCCCGGATTCAAATTTAAAACCCGTGGTGTCGGTCACGCCGGATCCCGGGCGGCCGTTACGGATGTCGCTGCGAGCAGGCAAGATGGGCGGCAGGGCAGGACACCTGCCGTACGAGAGCCGTTCAGGCCGAGGTCGCGCGGGCGATCAAGGTGCGCAACGCGCATGAAATGCTGTTGTGGTGTGATGCTCAGGTGCCCGACCGCCTTCCCTAGGGACCGGGACCAGGCGGCCTGACCAGCAAGGATGGGGAAGCGGAAGATGGACAAGCAGCAGGAGTTCGTGCTCCGGACCTTGGAGGAGCGCGACATCCGGTTCGTACGCCTGTGGTTCACGGACGTGCTGGGCTTCCTCAAGTCCGTCGCGGTGGCCCCGGCGGAGCTTGAACAGGCCTTCGACGAGGGCATCGGGTTCGACGGCTCCGCCATCGAGGGTTTCGCCCGGGTCTACGAGTCCGACATGATCGCCAAGCCGGACCCGTCCACCTTCCAGGTCCTCCCGTGGCGCGCGGAGACCCCCGGCACGGCCCGCATGTTCTGCGACATCCTCATGCCGGACGGCTCCCCGTCCTTCGCGGACCCGCGGTACGTCCTGAAGCGGGCCCTGGCCCGCACCTCCGACCTCGGCTTCACCTTCTACACCCACCCCGAGATCGAGTTCTTCCTCCTGAAGGACCGCCCGCTGGACGGCTCCCGCCCGACCCCGGCCGACAACTCGGGCTACTTCGACCACACCCCGACCAGCGTCGGCATGGACTTCCGCCGCCAGGCGATCACCATGCTGGAGTCGATGGGCATCTCGGTCGAGTTCTCCCACCACGAGGGCGCGCCCGGCCAGCAGGAGATCGACCTGCGCTACGCCGACGCGCTCTCCACGGCCGACAACATCATGACGTTCCGGCTGGTCATGAAGCAGGTGGCGCTGGAGCAGGGGGTGCAGGCGACGTTCATGCCGAAGCCGTTCTCCGAGCACCCCGGCTCCGGCATGCACACCCACCTCTCCCTCTTCGAGGGCGACCGCAACGCGTTCTACGAGTCCGGCGCCGAGTTCCAGCTCTCCAAGGTCGGCCGCTCCTTCATCGCGGGCCTGCTGAAGCACGCCGCGGAGATCGCGGCGGTCACCAACCAGTGGGTGAACTCCTACAAGCGCATCTGGGGCGGCTCCGAGCGCACGGCGGGCGCCGGCGGCGAGGCCCCCTCCTACATCTGCTGGGGCCACAACAACCGCAGCGCCCTGGTCCGTGTGCCGATGTACAAGCCCGGCAAGACCGGCTCCGCGCGCGTCGAGGTCCGCTCCATCGACTCCGGCGCCAACCCCTACCTGGCCTACGCCGTCCTGCTGGCCGCCGGTCTCAAGGGCATCGAGGAGGGCTACGAGCTCCCGCCGGGCGCCGAGGACGACGTCTGGGCCCTCTCCAACGCCGAACGCCGCGCCATGGGCATCGAACCGCTCCCCCAGAACCTCGGCGAGGCCCTCACCCTCATGGAGAACAGCGACCTGGTCGCCGAAACCCTCGGCGAGCACGTCTTCGACTTCTTCCTCCGGAACAAGCGGCAGGAGTGGGAGGAGTACCGCTCCGAGGTGACCGCCTTCGAGCTGCGGAAGAACCTGCCGGTGCTGTAGGCGCAGGTCAGGGCGCACTTCCCGCTGTTTGCGCGCACGGGGCCGACGGTCGCGGACCGTCGGCCCCGTGGCGTCTCACCGGTGCTGGGCCGTGGGCGTCCTCCCGGTCGAGGCGAGTGCCGGTCAGGTGTGCTTCAGACTCGACGGATACACCTCATGTTTCGGGTCCCACCACAGGACATGGAACACATTGCCGTCCAGGAACCCGTACAGGCGCTGGGTGCCGGTGAACCGAAAGCGCTGGATCCTGGTCATGCCGTCATGTCCGAGAGCGGACAACCGAGCCAGTGCTTCCTTGCAGAGGCCGCTCGGCAGCTCGTACTCGGTGAAGCGGCCGGGCTGGGTGCGCAGATCGTTCAGCGTCATGGTCTCGAAGTCGGCGAGCTTGCGCAGGACGTCGCCGAGTGTCGCGGTGTCCATACGGTCGAAACTCCACCGACCCTCGTGGTCGACGTGCGTGAACCGCCAGCAGACCCGCTCGTCGGACCCGCTCGAACCAGGCAGGAGCGAGGCCGGATCACCGGTCCGCTTGCTCTCCCTTGAGACGCCGGCCTGCGGAACCGCCACCTTTTTCCCGGCTTTCCCTCCCCCCTTGGCCATCAGCCCTCACGATCGATCAGCGCGTTGAAGAAGTCCGAGATCTCCAGATCGAGCAGTTCCTCGGTGCTCCGTTCCAGATGCTGGGCGCCCGCGCGCTCACGGGCGTGTACCCAGGGGCCCTCCCGATGGGTCATCGTCGACAGCTCATGGGCGGAGAAGACGCCCAGGCTCTCCAGCACGACGTCCACGGACTCCCGTTCGTCGTCGTCCAAGGCCGTGGCGTCACCCTCGATGTCCCCCCGCTGCAACTCGAAGCGACCGCGGTGCTTCGCATGGAGGGCAGGAGCCACCGGACCGTTCGCCCAGGCCTCGAACCGCTCCGGGAACAACTGCCGCTCCTCCCACGCCAAGTGGTAGCCGTAGGCGAAGTAGCAGAGTTTCTGCAGCTTCGTGGCGGTCATCGGTCCGGCCTTCGCCAGGATGTAGGCAGCTACGTCCTGAACGGTCGCCATGGTCACTCCCTCCGAGTCACCGTGCGGGAGAATCCCCCAGTGGCTTCCACGATAACGAATCAGTGTGACAGTCGAGCACACTGCGTAATCGCGGACTCTCGCTCGATCACTGGAGGAACGCGGCGGACACACCCGATCTGAGCAGTCGGTGAGGAGTGCCGGAGCCGTCCGCCGGGATCTCGTACAGGTCCGCCCCGTAGTCGCCGGGGAGGGCGTACACGATCGTGCGGGTGTTCTTCCAGACCGCCTGGTCGTCGACGCTGCGGGGTTCGGCGAGGGGGGTTTCGCGCAGGGTCTTCAGGTCCAGGACGTACAGGCGCCAAGGGGCGTCCCTCGGCAGGCCCTTGACCCGCTTCTTGTACGCGACGCGGGTGCCGTCGGGGGAGAGGGAGGGGCATTCCACGTTCGGGTGGAGGGTGGTGACCGTGCGGGTGCGCAGGTCGCCCCGGACCAGGTAGGTCGAGCCCTTCGTCGCCAGGGTCGCGTAGAAGGTGCGGTCGTCCGACGCGAACGTCACGCCCCAGAAGTTGACGTCCGCGGACCGGTAGGAACGGCCGTCCGTGCGGATGCGGAAGGACTCCAGGGTCGGGATCAGTGCACCCGTGCGGGTGTCGACGATCGCCGTGCGGGTCGAGAACTTCGTGCCCGCGTACGAGTCGCCGCCCACGAACGCCGTCCAGGCCGCGTAGTGGCCGGTGGGGGAGACCCGGGCGCGGGACGGGATGCCCGGCACGTCGTAGTGGGCCCGTGTCTTCAGGTGCGCGTCCAGGATCAGGGCCCGGTACGTGTCCGACACCGGGCCGTGGACGGCCTGGAGGCAGACGCCGGTGCCCGCGGCGGCGTAGAAGCGGAGGCACTTCACGCCGGAGGCGGTGCGCGGGCCGCCGGGGTCGGCGGCGGGGACGGTGGTCAGTTCGTCACGGTGCGGGCCCCAGGCCAGGTTGCGGAAGACCATGCGGCCGGGTGCGGTGAGGGTCACCGTGCCCGGGGTGACCTCCGGGCCGCCCGCCTGGGTGTGCTCGCGGCGCTCCGCGCGGGCGGAGGCGTGCAGGACGGAGGCGAGGGCGACGGCCCCCAGGACCGCCAGCGCCGAGAGCAGGATCAGCAGGCGGGAGCGGACGGTCATGCGGTGGCCTCCCGGACGGGGCGCAGGGTGAGGGCGTACGCGGCGCACACGGCCAGGGCCACCGCCGACACGGTCAGCGCCGTACGGTCGCCCCACAGCGTCCAGGCCGCCCCGAACCCCAGGGAGCAGGCGAAACGCGCCGCCGCCTGACCCGTCTGGACCAGCGCCAGGCCCGACGAGCGCAGCGGGGCGGGGACGCTGTCCGACGCGGCCGCCATCAGGACACCGTCGGTCGCCGCGTAGAACGTGCCGTGCAGGGCCAGCACCAGGTAGGGCAGGGCGGTGCCGTGCCAGGACGTCAGGAGCAGCGCGTAGGCGAGCAGCAGGGCCGCGTGGCCGGTCAGGAAGACGCGCCAGCGGCCCCAGCGGTCCGCCAGGCGGCCCAGCGGGACGGCCAGGAGGAGGAACGCGGCGGCCGTGCCGAGGGGGAGCAGGGCGAACCAGCGGTCCTGGACGCCGAGCCGGCGTTGCAGCAGCAGGTAGACGAAGGAGTCGCTCACCGTCGCGAGGCCCAGCAGAAGGGCGCAGACGGTGATCCGGCGCAGGTCGCGGTCGGCGAGGAGGCCGAGCGCCGCCCGCAGCGTGGGGCGGGGTGTGGGGCTGCGCGTGGGGTGCGGTGCGGAGCTGGGCGTGGGGTGCGGTGCGGGACTGCGCGTGGGGTGCGGTGCGGGACTGCGCGTGGGGTGCGCGGCGGAGGCGGACGGTTCGGCGCGGGCGCCGGACGGGACGAACAGGACCAGGACCAGCACGCCCAGCACCGCCACGCAGAAGCTCACCGTGAACACCGCGTCGTAACCGTCCACCGTCGCCCGGAGGATGAGAAACGCGGCCAGGGGCCCGAGCAGGGCGCCCGCCGTGTCCATCGCGCGGTGCACGCCGAAGGCGCGGCCCCGCGTCTCCGGGGTGGAGGAGAGCGAGATCAGGGCGTCGCGGGGGGCCGTGCGCAGGCCCTTGCCGGTGCGGTCGGCCGCCAGGATCAGGCCGATGGGGGTGAGGGTGTGGGCGATCAGCAGCAGGGGTTTGCACAGGGCCGAGAGGGCGTAGCCCGCGCCCGCCACCCACTTGTGGTGGCCGCCGCCGCGGTCGGCGAGGTGGCCGCCGACCAGGCGGACGACCGCCGAGAAGCCGTTGTAGACGCCGTCGAGGAGGCCGAACCCCAGCGGGGACAGGCCCAGGCCCGCCACCAGGTACAGCGGGAGGACCGCCGTGACCATCTCGGAGGAGACGTCCGTGACCAGGCTGACCGTGCCGAGGGCGAGGACGGTGGGCGCGACCGTGGAGCGGTACCGCCCGGCCGTCGCGGGCCGGGCGGTACCTGCCACGGACGCCGACGCCTCGGTGCTCGCGCGGCTGTCCGCTACGTACACGTCAGGACGCCCAGATCCCGGTGATGTCGGACGAGGACGCCGCGTTGCCCGCGTGCGCGGTCAGGCCCTGGCTGTCCTCCAGGGTGCGCAGCAGGTCGTAGTGGTCGTACGTGGTGGACGAGGTCGAGCCCGCGGCGACCGGCTGGCCGTACAGGACCGTCGGGATGCGGTTGCCGGCCAGGCGGTTGTCCTCGTCCATGGTGACGACGAGGAGGCTGTTGTGGGTCTTGGCCCAGGTGGCGTACGCGCCCAGGTTGTTCTTCAGCCAGGTGTCGCCGGTGGACACCGAGCAGTCGTGCATGTCGCTGCACAGGTTGGGGGTGACGAAGGACAGCTGGGGGAGGGTGGAGTAGTCGGTCGGGAACTGGGCGAACGTCTTCGCGCTCGACGCGGGCACGTTGCTGAAGCCGAACCACGGGTTGTGCTTCTGCGCGTAGTTGCCGCTGCTGCACGTGGTCGAGCCCTGGCTGGGCAGGCTCTCGTTGTAGCTGGCCCAGGTGCGGCCGGCCGCGAGCTGCTCGGAGGCCAGGTTGGCGGCCGAGGAGAAGCCGGGCTTGACGCAGCTGTCGTCGGTGACGCCCTGGGTGGAGCCGGAGAACAGGGCGTAGTAGTTGGGCTGGCTGGGGTGGGTCTCGGCGTACATCTGGGTCAGGTTGGCGCCGCCGGAGACCAGCGAGTTGATGTACGGGGCGCTGGAGGAGCCGATGACCTGGCTGTAGGCGTGGTTCTCGAAGACCACGACGATCACGTGGTCCGGGGTCGGTACGGCGCTCGCGGCCTGCGCGGACGTGCCGCCGAGCCCGGTCCACAGGCCGATCGCGGCCGCGGTGAACGCGGTTGCCGAGGCCACCGCCGTGCGGGCGCGGCGGAGCATCGCCGGACGTGCGGAACTGCCGGACACATCAACCTCCGGGGGAGAGGACGGAGAAGAAGGACTGGCCGTGCGGATAGAGCATGTACACGCCAAGACTCCCATGGATCACGGAATCTGACCCCGGGGGTGAAGAGCCGGTGAACGCCGGGTACTTGGGCCCCCATGGCACGCATCCTCGTGGGCACCTGCGGCTGGACCGACCGCGCCCTGGTGGCGAGCGGCTGGTACCCGCCCGGCCGGCGCGACCCGGAAGGCCGGCTGCGGCACTACGCCGGCCGGTTCCCCGTCGTCGAGGCCGACTCCCCTTACTACGCCCTCCCGTCCGCCCGCACCACCCGACTCTGGGCGGACCGCACCCCGGCCGGCTTCCGCTTCGACGTCAAGGCGTTCTCCCTTCTCACCGGGCACCCCACCCGCCCGGCCGCCCTCCCCGCCGACCTGCGCGGCCGGCGCCGTGACGAAGGCCTCCTCGCGGAGGTCTGGGCCCGCTACGCCGAGGCCGTCGACCCGCTGCGGAGCTCCGGCCGCCTGGGGACCCTCCTCTTCCAGTATCCGCCTTCCCTGGCGCCCGGCCCCGCCGCGGAGGCCGCCGTCAGGGCCGCCCGGGAACGCGCCCGCGGCTGGCCGTTCGCCGTGGAGTTCCGTCACCCCGGCTGGTGGCGCGGCGCGCGCACGACGGCGCTCCTGCGGGACCTGGACGCCACCGCCGTGGCCGTGGACACCGCCCGCGGCCTGCCGGGCTCCCTCCCTCTGACGGCAGAGGTCACCACCCCGCGACTGGCGGTAGTCCGTTTCCACGGCCGCAGCCCCCACTGGGGCACCGGCAGCAAGGAGGACCGCTTCCGCCACACCTATGCGGTTCCCGAGCTCGCCGAGTGGCTGCCGCGCGTCCGCGCCCTGGCCGAGCAGGCCGAAGAGGTCCATCTCCTGTTCAACAACTGCTGTGCGGACAGCGCCGCGCGAGCGGCAGCGACGATGACAGAGCTGCTCACGACCCACCCACCCCACCAACGCCGCCCACCCCCCACCGACCACCCACCGACTCCACCCGCCGACGCGACGCAGGCCGACGGCGCGGCGGGGGCCGGCGGCGCGGCGGGGGCCGACGGCGCGGCGGAGGCCGGTCGTGTGGTGGAAGCTGGTGGTGCGGCGGCGGCCGGCTGAGCGGGCGAAGGCGGTCGTGTGGTGGAAGCCGGTCGTGCGGCGGCAGCCGGATGTGCGGGCGAAGGCGACCGTGTGGTGGCAGCCGGGCGTGTGGCGGGAGTCGGCTGGTGGCGGAAGCAGATCGTGCGGCGGTAGTCGGCTGGTGACGGGAGCCGACCCTGTGGCGGGAGTCGGTCGTGCGGCGGCAGCCGGATGTGCGGGCGAAGGCGACCGTGTGGTGGCAGCCGGGCGTGTGGCGGGAGTCGGCTGGTGGCGGAAGCAG
>NZ_JBFAXI010000023.1:29045-48093 GCF_040680735.1 Streptomyces sp. NPDC051987
TGTGGCGGGAGTCGGCTGGTGGCGGAAGCAGATCGTGCGGCGGTAGTCGGCTGGTGACGGGAGCCGACCCTGTGGCGGGAGTCGGTCGTGCGGCGAGAGTCGGTCGTGCGGCGGCAGCCGGATGTGCGGGCGAAGGCGACCGTGTGGTGGCAGCCGGGCGTGTGGCGGGAGTCGGCTGGTGGCGGAAGCAGGGCGTGTGGCGGGAGTCGGCTGGTGGTGTGGTGGAAGGCGGTTGCGTGGGCGAAGCCGGTTGGGGCTGGGGCGGTTAGGCTCGTCTGGCCAGCACCGTGATCCACAGGGGAGGCCGCAGATGACGCCGGGGCGCAGGAGCAGTACCTTCACGCGACTGCTGCGGCACGGCTTCACCGATGCCTCCGCCGCCGAGCGCCTGCTGGACAGCGTCGAACTGGCCGCCGTACGCGACGACCCGGTGCTCCTCGAAGCCCTGGGCGCCACCGCCGACCCCGACCTCGCCCTGCACGGACTGGTACGGCTCCTGGAGGCCCAGCCGGGCCCCACCGCCCGCCGCGAGCTGCTCGACACCCTGATAGCGGCCAAGCCGCTGCGCGACCGCCTGCTGGGCGTCCTCGGCGCCTCCGCCGCCCTCGCCGACCACCTCGCCCGGCACCCGCGCGACTGGGAGGCCCTGGTCACCTACGAGCCCCGCGACCTGCACCCCGGCGTCGCCGAGTTCGAGCGGGGCCTCGCCGAGGCCACCGACCCGGTCTCGCTCCGGGTCGCCTACCGGCGCTGCCTGCTCTCCATCGCCGCCCGGGACGTGTGCGGGACGACCGGCGTCGCCGAGACCGCGGCCGAACTCGCCGACCTGGCCACCGCCACCCTGCGTGCCGCCCTCGCCCTCGCCGAGGCCGCCGCGCCCGCGGACGCCGCCGCCTGCCGGCTCGCGGTGATCGCCATGGGCAAGTGCGGCGGCCACGAGCTGAACTACGTCTCCGACGTCGACGTCATCTTCGTCGGCGAGGCCGCGGACGGCGCCGACGAGAGCAAGGCCCTCAGGTCCGCCACCAAGCTCGCCTCGCACATGATGCGGATCTGCTCCGAGACCACGGTGGAGGGGTCGATCTGGCCCGTCGACGCCAACCTCCGCCCCGAGGGCCGCAACGGCCCCCTCGTGCGCACCCTCAGCAGCCACCTCGCCTACTACCAGCGGTGGGCCAAGACCTGGGAGTTCCAGGCCCTGCTCAAGGCCCGCCCGGTCGCCGGCGACCTCGACCTGGGCCAGGAGTACGTCGCCGCCCTGGACCCCCTGGTCTGGCAGGCCGCCGAGCGCGAGAACTTCGTCGCCGACGTGCAGAAGATGCGCCGGCGCGTGGTGGAGAACATCCCGGCCGCCGAGATCGACCGCGAGCTGAAGCTCGGCCCCGGCGGCCTGCGCGACGTCGAGTTCGCCGTCCAGCTGCTGCAGCTGGTGCACGGCCGGGCCGACGCCTCGCTGCGCAGCGGCACGACCCTGGACGCCCTCCAGGCGCTCGCCGCCGGCGGCTACGTGGGGCGCGCCGACGCCGTCCAGCTCGACGAGGCCTACCGCTTCCTGCGCTCCATGGAACACCGCATCCAGCTCTACCGGCTGCGCCGCACCCACCTGGTCCCCGAGGACGAGGCCGACCTGCGCCGCCTCGGCCGTTCGCTGGGCCTGCGCACCGACCCGGTGACCGAGCTGACCCGCGAGTGGAAGCAGCACACCGGCGTCGTACGGCGCCTGCACGAGAAGCTCTTCTACCGTCCGCTGCTCGACGCCGTCGCCCAGCTCGCCCCCGGCGAGACCCGGCTGAGCGCCGAGGCGGCCCGCGAACGCCTGGAGGCCCTCGGCTACGCCGACCCCGCCGCCGCCCTGCGCCACCTGGAGGCGCTCGCCTCCGGCGTCACCCGCAAGGCCGCCATCCAGCGCACCCTGCTGCCGGTCCTGCTGGGCTGGTTCGCCGACTCCGCCGACCCGGACGCGGGCCTGCTGAACTTCCGCAAGGTCTCCGACGCCCTCGGCAAGACCCCCTGGTACCTGCGGCTGCTGCGGGACGAGGGCGCCGCCGCGGAGAACCTCGCGCGCGTGCTGTCCGCCGGCCGCCTCGCCCCCGACCTGCTGATGCGCGCCCCGGAGGCGGTCGCCCTGCTGGGCGACGGCGACGGGAGCGGCCTGGAGCCGCGCGGCCGCGCCCAGCTGGAGCAGGAGATCCTCGCCGCCGTGGGCCGCGCCGACAACGCCGAGGACGGCGTGCGGGCGGCCCGCGGCGTGCGCCGCCGTGAGCTGTTCCGGACGGCCGCCGCCGACATCGTGGACTCCTACGGCACCGAGGCCAAGCCCGTCGAGGCCGACCAGGGCGCCCTGGTCGACCGGGTCGGCGCCGCCGTCTCCGACCTGACGGCGGCGACCCTGGCGGGAACCCTGCGCGCGGTGGTCAGGGACGGCTGGGGTGACACCCTGCCGACCCGTTTCGCGGTGATCGGCATGGGCCGGTTCGGGGGGCACGAGCTGGGCTACGGCTCCGATGCCGACGTCGTGTTCGTGCACGAGCCGCAGGACGGCGTGGCCGAGCGGGAGGCCGCCGGCGCGGCCAACAAGGTCGTCGCGGAGATGCGCCGGCTGCTCCAGATCCCCAGCGCCGACCCGCCGTTGCTCATCGACGCGGACCTGCGCCCCGAGGGCAAGTCCGGGCCGCTGGTGCGCACGCTGAAGTCCTACGAGGCGTACTACCGGCGCTGGTCGCTGGGGTGGGAGTCGCAGGCCCTGCTGCGCGCCGAACCCGTCGCCGGGGACGAGGAGCTGGGGCGCCGGTTCATCGAGCTGGTCGACCCGCTGCGCTACCCGGCGCGGGGGCTCGGCGAGGACGCGGTGCGCGAGATCCGGCGGCTGAAGGCCCGGATGGAGTCCGAGCGACTGCCGCGCGGCGCCGACCCGAAGCTGCACACCAAGCTGGGGCCGGGCGGGCTGTCCGACGTGGAGTGGACCGTGCAGCTGCTGCAGCTGCGGCACGCATGGGCCGAGCCGGGGCTGCGGACCACCCGGACCCGGGCCGCGCTGGCCGCCGCGGCGGCGGCGGGGCTGCTGGGGGCCGAGGAGGCCGCGATCCTGGACGAGGCGTGGGTGCTGGCGACGCGGGTGCGGAACGCCGTGATGCTGGTGCGGGGGCGGGCCGGTGACACGTTCCCCTCGGAGAGCCGGGAGCTGGCCGCCGTCGGGCGGTACCTGGGGTACGGGGACGGGCATGCGGGGGACATGCTGGACGCGTACCGGCGGACCGCGCGTCGGGCTCGCGGGGTGGTGGAGGAGCTCTTCTACGGGGCGTAAGGGGGTGGATTCGGGGCGGTCGCGGTCGCTGTCTCGTTCCGGGTGCGGCCCCGGTCGGCGTCGCTCGCGCCGTTCCCCGCGCCCCCCGAAGGGGCGCGTCCAGGCCACGCCGGTCAGGACAGCAGCGTTCGCGCGTGGTTCATGAGGCCCGTCAGGCCTGCCTCGAAGGCCTGGTCCGCCCGGCTGTCCCCCACCGCGGCCAGGACCTCCGCCAGGTGCGGGGTGGGGGTCTCGGCCGTCAGTTCCCACATCGCCTCCGGGGCCGCCAGGTCCAGTGCCGAGCCGAGGACCAGGTTCTCCAGGGCGACCAGCAGCGGCATCACGTCCGCCGGGGCGAACCCCGCCGCGAGCAGCAGCGTGACCGCGCGCTCGTACTGCTCCAGGACCCGGGGCGCGCGCACCGGTGAGGTCATCAGCAGCGGGATCGTCCTCGGGTGCGCGGCGAACGCGGCCCGGTAGGAGCGGGCCCAGCGCTCCAGCGCGGTGTCCCAGGGGGTCAGGTCCAGGGTCGCCGGGTCGATCGCGGCGGTGACCCGCTCGCGCAGCAGTTCGACGATGCCCTCCCGGCCGTCCACATGGTGGTACAGCGAACCGGCCTGCGCACCGAGCCGCCTCGCGATCTGGGGGACGGTGAAGTCGCCCTGCTCGTCGACGAGTTGCAGCGCCGTCGTGGTGATCCGCTCCCGGTCGAGGAGCGGGGTGCGCGGCCGTCCCATGCGTGTGTTCTCCCCCGTGGGTGTGAAACGGGTCTTCCCGGATGTCCAGGAGGAGGCTACATTGCCAAAACCGAAAGCCTTTAGATTTACGGGTCCGGGGCAGCTCCTGCCCTGGTAGCGCCGGTCATCCCGCACGCCCGGAACCCTCCCGTCCGTCGCGCTCGAAGGGCTCCCCCTCCATGTCCGTCACCGCTCGCGAGGAGAGCACGCCACCCGCCGTGGCGACCCTCCGCTCCGGTTCGCTCGGCACCGCCGACATCGCCTTCTTCGTCATCTCCGCCGCCGCCCCGCTCACCGTGATGGCCGGCGTGGCCCCGCTCGCCGTCCTGCTCGGCGGCATCGGCGCCCCGGCCGGCTACCTCGTCGCCGGCATCACCCTCGCCGTCTTCGCCGTCGGCTTCACCACCATGAGCCGGCACGTGAAGAGCGGCGGCGCCTTCTACGCGTACATCACCCGCGGCCTCGGCCGCCCCGTCGGCATCGGCGCCGCGCTGCTCGCGCTGATCGGCTACAACGGCATGGAGATCGGCGTCTACGGCCTGCTCGGCAGCGCGGGGCGGGACACCGCGAAGGCCCTCTTCGGCGTCGACGCACCCTGGCTGCCGATCGCCCTCGCCGGACTGCTCCTCATCGGCTACGGCGGGTACCGCTCCATCGAGTTCGGCGCCAAGCTGCTCGGCGTGCTGCTGGTCGCCGAGACCGGCATCCTCGTGCTGCTCGCCGGCGGAGTGCTGGTCAGGGGCGGTGCGCACGGCCTGTCCGGCGCCTCCTTCGCACCGGGCCACGTGTTCGTCTCCGGCACGGCGGTCGTCCTGGCCTTCGCCTTCGCCGCCTTCACCGGCTTCGAGTCGACCGTCATCTACCGGCGCGAGGCCCGCCGACCCGAGCGGACGGTACCGCGCGCCACCTACGTGGCCGTCGCGTTCCTCGGCCTCTTCTACGCCTTCTGCGTGTGGATCGTCATCCAGGCCTTCGGCAACGACGAGGTCGTCGCGGCGGCAGCCAAGGACCCCGGCGGCCTGTTCTTCTCCGCCATCACCACCTATGTCGGCGGCTGGGCGGCCGACCTGATGCACGTCTTCATCGTGACCAGCATCATCGCCTCGCTCCTCGCCTTCCACAACGCGATCAACCGGTACGCCCTCGCGCTCGCCGAGGAGGGCGTCCTGCCGAAGCCGCTGGGCACGATCCATCCGCGGCACCGCTCCCCGTACATGGCCGGTCTCGCCCAGACCGTCCTCGGCCTGCTGCTCGTCCTCGGGTTCTGGGCGGCCGGCGCCGACCCCTACAACCAGCTGCTGCTGTGGGTCAACACCCCGGGAATGATCGGCCTGTTCGTCCTCCAGCTGCTCGCCGCGATCGCCGTGCCCTGCTACTTCCGCCGGGTGCGGCACGACGAGGGCACGCTGCGGACCGTTCTCGCCCCGACGGTCGCCGCCGTCCTGCTCGCCACCGCCATAGGGCTCGTCATCACCCACATCGACCTGTTCACCGGCGCGTCGAGCACGGTGAACACGCTGCTGATCCTCATCGCGCCCGCCGTCTTCGTGGCCGGCCTCGGCCTCGCGTGGTGGCTGCGCCGCGAGCGGCCCGCGGTGTACGCGGACTTCGCGGCCGAGCCGGCCGAATAACCAGACCGAACAAGGGAGTTCACCGCACCATGACCGCCAGCCCCGACCTGATCCTGACCGGCGCCGAGGTCCGCACCCTCGACCCCGCCCGGCCGTTCGCCACCGCCGTCGCCGTACGCGACGGGCTGATCGCCGCCGTCGGCGACGAACGGGACGTACGGGAGTGGCGGGGGCCGGGCACCGAGGTCGAGTCACTGCACGGCGCGCACCTGGTGCCCGGCCTGGTGGACGCGCACAGCCACCCGGTGTGGGGGCTGGACATGGCAACCGGGACCGACCTGTCGCAGGTGACCGACCTGCCGGGGCTGCGGGCGGCGCTCGCCGGTGCCGCCCGGACCGACGGCTGGGTGATCGGCTTCGGCCTCGACCACAACGCGTTCGAGGGCGGGGCCGTCCACCGCGCCCTCGTCGAGGACGTCCTCGACGGCGCACCGGCCTTCCTCCGCCTGTACGACGGCCACTCCGCGCTCGCCACCGGCCCGGCGCTCGCCGCGGCGGGCATCACCGGGCGCCGGTCCTTCGCCCAGCGCGCGGAGGTGGTCTGCGATCCCGAAGGGCGGCCCACCGGGCACCTGATCGAGCACGCGGCGGTGCAGCTGGTCGAGCGGATCGCGCCCCGCCTCTCCGCCGCGGACCGCCGGGCACGGCTGGTGGACCTGCTCGCCGCGATGGCCGCCACCGGGCTGACCGGGGCGCACGTCATGGACGCCGGGGACGCCGAGCTGGTCGGGGCGGTGGCCGCGGAGACCGTCCTGCCGCTGCGGCTGCGCTTCGCGCCCTGGTGCATGCCGGGGGTCGACGAGGCCGGGCTGAAGGAACTGGTGGCCGCGCAGGGCCGGGGCGGGCGGCACTGGGTGGTCGACGGGGTCAAGTTCTTCATGGACGGCACCGTGGAAGGAGGCACGGCCTGGCTGGAGCACGCGGACTGCCACGGCCGGGGGACGGAGGCGTTCTGGCCCGACCCGGACGCGTATGCCGCCGCCGTACGCCGGCTGCACGCGGCCGGCGTACGGACGGCCACGCACGCCATCGGGGACGCGGCGGTACGGCATGTGCTGGACGTGGTGGAGGGGCTGGGCGCGGGCGCCGCGGGCCGGCACCGCGTCGAGCACATCGAGACGGCGCCGGACGACCTCCTGCCGCGGTTCGCGCGGCTGGGGGTGGCCGCGTCGATGCAGCCGCCGCACACCGCGTACACCCGGGCGGACGGTACCGACGAGTGGTCCCGCCGGCTGGGCCCGGCCCGCGCCGGACACGCCTGGCGGCTGCGCGACCTCCGCGACGCGGGCGCGACGGTCGCCCTCGGCTCGGACTGGCCCATCGCCCACTACGACGCCCGCGCGGTCCTGGCCACGGCCCGCGCCCCACGCGGCGCGGCGTCGTCCCGGCAGGGCCTCAGCGGCCTTGAGGCCCTGGAGGGCTGCACGACCCACGCGGCGCGTGCGGCGGGGGAGGCGGCCGTCGCGGGCCGCATCGCGGTGGGCCACCGCGCCGACCTGACGGCGTTCGCCCTGGACCCCGTCGAGTCCCCGGCGGACGAACTGACAGAGGCACCGGTCCGGCTGACGATGACCGGGGGCCATGTGGTCCATCGGGGAGAGCGGTAGGCGCCCGGGTGGGTCGAGCGGGGTCCGGCACCGCCGGTCACCGCCGTCGTGGCCGGGCGCCGTCGCGGCGGGCGAAGGGGAGCGGCGGCTGTTCCGGGGCGGACGTGGCTGTGGGGCGGACGTGGCCGTGGGGCGGGGGTGGTCCGGGCGCGTCGGTTGCTCTTGGGCCGACGGCTCCGTCTCTCTTTTCTCCGCCGCATTTCTCCGCCGCGGCGGCGCTCAGCCACCGCGGCGGAGGTCGGCCACCGCGGCGGAGGTCGGCGGTGCCGAACGGCCGTGCGCCCCGGACCCGAGCCGGTCCCGGTCGCCCGCAGGGCGCCGCCTCAGCTGCCCGCAGCGCGCCGCAGCAAGGTCGTCCCCGTCGGCTGCCGGGGCAGGGTGTGCGGGAGGGCTCCGTACCAGAGGCGGGCCACCAGGAAGCCGAAGGCCAGGCACAGGGCGCCGCCCACCGCGTCGAGCCAGAAGTGGTTGGCGGTGGCGACGATGACCAGCAGGGTCGCCGCGGGGTAGAGGAGGCCGAGGAGCCGGACCCAGGGGACCGAGGCCAGGGCGAAGATCGTCAGGCCGCACCACAGGGACCAGCCGATGTGCATGGACGGCATCGCGGCGTACTGGTTGGACATGTGCTTGAGGTCGCCGGAGGCCATCGAGCCCCAGGTGTGGTGGACCGTCACCGTGTCGACGAAGTCGCCGCCGGTCATCAGGCGGGGCGGGGCGAGCGGGAACAGGTAGTAGCCGAGCAGGGCCACCCCGGTGGTGGCGAAGAGGGCCAGGCGGGCCGCCGCGTAGCGGCCGGGATGGCTGCGGTAGAGCCAGACCAGCACGCCCAGCGTCACCACGAAGTGCAGCGTCGCGTAGTAGTAGTTCATGCCGATGATCAGCCAAGTCACCGAGTTCACGGCGTGGTTGACCGACTCCTCGACGGCGATCCCGAGGTGGTGCTCGACCCTCCAGAGCCAGTCGGCGTTGCGCAGCGCCTGCGCCTTCTGTTCCGGCACCGCGTTGCGGACCAGCGAGTAGGTCCAGTAACTCACCGCGATCAGCAGGATCTCGAACCAGAGCCGGGGCGGGCGCGGCGTCCGCAGCCGCCGTAGGTACCCCTGCCCTTCCTCGCCCGTGACGGTTCGCGGAAGGGCCTGTTGTGCGCGACCTTCCGACTCTGTCACGGTCGAGTCACTCATAGGCACAGAGTCTGCCAGAAAAGACGTCTTCGACAGATCATCCCAAGGTCGGGTTCACGGTGCATGTCCTACGGCGTGGCGACTACTTCCCAGGTACTGCCGCCGTGGAACCGCGTACCACCAATTCCGGCATGAAAACGAACTCGCTGTGCGGGGCCGGGGTGCCGCCGATCTCCTCCAGCAGGGTGCGCACCGCGGCCTGGCCCATCGCCGGTACCGGCTTGCGGATGGTGGTGAGCGGCGGATCGGTGAACGCGATCAGCGGGGAGTCGTCGAAGCCGACCACCGAGACGTCCCGGGGGACGTCGAGCCCGCGCTGGCGTGCCGCCCGTATCGCGCCGAGCGCCATCATGTCGCTGGCGCAGACGATCGCCGTGCAGTTCCGGTCGATGAGCGCCGTGGTGGCGGCCTGGCCGCCCTCCAGGGTGTAGAGGGAGTGCTGGACCAGCTCGGACTCGATGGTGGCCGCCGGCAGGCCAGACTGGTCCTGCATCGCCCGCACGAACCCCTCGATCTTGCGCTGCACGGGGACGAACCGCTTGGGACCGAGGGCGAGCCCGATCCGGGTGTGGCCCAGGGAGGCGAGGTGGGTGACGGCCAGCGTCATGGCGGCCCGGTCGTCGGGGGAGATGAACGGCGCCTGCACCTTCGGCGAGAAACCGTCCACCAGCACGTACGGCACGCCCTGCGCCCGCAGCCGCTCGTAGCGCTGCATGTCGGCCGTCGTGTCCGCGTGCAGCCCCGAGACGTAGATGATGCCGGCGACCCCGCGGTCCACCAGCATCTCGGTCAGCTCGTCCTCCGTGGACCCGCCGGGGGTCTGGGTGGCGAGCACGGGGGTGTAGCCCTGCCGGGTCAACGCCTGCCCGATGACCTGCGCCAGGGCCGGGAATATGGGGTTCTCCAGCTCGGGGGTGATCAGTCCCACCAGGCCCTCGCTGCGCTGCCGCAGCCGCACCGGACGCTCGTACCCGAGGACGTCCAGGGCGGCGAGCACGGACTGGCGGGTGGTGGCGGCGACGCCCGGCTTCCCGTTCAGGACCCGGCTCACCGTCGCCTCGCTCACCCCCGCCTGCGCTGCGATGTCGGCAAGCCGTGTGGTCACGGCACTGGACTGTACCGGCCGTATGTCCCCTTGCACACCGATCGGGCGCCTGATGCGGCCTGGGGGGCGGCCCGCTGTGGGCTGCTGCGTCATCGCACTCCCTAGTGAAACGTGACGGCAAGAGCTTGCAGAGTCTTGCACAAACGGCCGCCCCGGCGCTCTACCGCCGTAAACAAGCGTCTCATGGCGGTCGCCGACAGGTCACGCCCGGGTAACGTCGGAGATCTCTTGCACTTTTTTGCTGCAAGGTCTTTCGCAAGGCTTACATCGCTGTTACGTTCCCTGACGCCCGGCCGCCGCAGCAACGGCGCAGTCGGCACGACAGCGGGACGGCGGACGGGACCGCCCCCGCATCACTCGGGCTTAACCCTCAAGGAGAACTCATGCGGCGTGGCATAGCGGCCTCCGCGCTGGTGGCGTCCCTCGCCCTCACGGCGACGGCGTGCGGCGGGAGCGACAGCGACAGCAAGTCGGACGGCCCGGTCACCATCACCTGGTGGGACACCTCCAACGCCACCAACGAGTCGCCGACGTACAAGGCCTTGGTCAAGCAGTTCGAAGCCGCGAACAAGGACATCAAGGTCAACTACGTCGACGTCCAGTTCGACCAGGCGCAGAACAAGTTCGACACGGCCGCCCAGTCCGGCAAGGGCGCCCCCGACGTGCTGCGCTCCGAGGTCGGCTGGACCCCCGCCTTCGCCAAGGCCGGCTACTTCGTGCCGCTGGACGGCACCGCCGCGCTCGCCGACAAGGACAAGTTCCAGTCCAGCCTGATCACCCAGGCCCAGTACGAGGGCAAGACCTACGGCGTCCCGCTGGTCACCGACACCCTCGCGCTCGTCTACAACAAGGCGCTGTTCAAGAAGGCCGGCATCACCGCCGCCCCCGCCAACTGGGACGAGGTCAGGGCCGACGCCGCCAAGATCCAGGCCAAGACCGGCACCACCGGCTACTGGGGCCCCGAGGCCGCGTACTACACGCAGCCCTTCCTCTACGGCGAGGGCACCGACATGGTCGACGCCTCCGCCAAGAAGATCACCATCACCTCGGCGGCGGCCAAGAAGGGCTACCAGACCTGGCTGGACCTCTACTCCGGCAAGGGCCTGCACAAGGCGGACGTCACCGCCGACGCCTACGCCCACCGCCAGGACGCCTTCGTCAACGGCAAGGTCGCCATGACCATCGAGGGCCCCTGGGAGATCACGAACTTCTACAAGGGCTCCGCGTTCAGCGACAAGTCCAACCTCGGCATCGCCACCGTCCCGGCCGGCTCCACCGGCAAGGCGGGCGCCCCGACCGGCGGCCACAACCTGTCGATCTACGCCGGCATCGACAAGGCCCACCAGGCCGCGGCCGAGAAGTTCGTCGCCTTCATGACCTCCGCGAAGACCCAGACGGAGATCGCCCTGAAGAACTCCACCCTGCCGACCCGCTCCGACGCCTACACCGCCGCGGTCAAGGCCGACCCGGGCATCGCCGGCTACCAGGCCGTCCTCTCCTCCGCCCAGCCGCGCCCCGCGCTCGCCGAGTACTCCTCCCTGTGGGGCCCGGTCGGCACCGAGCTGACCAAGATCGCCGGCGGCAAGGAGTCCCTGGACAAGGGCCTGAGCACCGCCGAACTCGGGATCGAGAAGCTCGTCCCCGACTTCAGCAAGTAAGCCCGCGCGGCCGCCGGAGCGCCCTGTTCAGGGGGGAGCGCTCCGGCGGCCTGCGGCCTGTGCCCAGCCCCATCCCGGAAGAACCAGAAGGTGTCACCCATGACAGTCGCCATCGACCGCGCGACCGGCCAGCGCCACGGTGACCGCGCGCCCCGCCCCGGGCTGGGCCAGCGGCTGAAGAACAGCTACCAGAAGTACTGGTACGCCTACGCGATGATCGCCCCCGTGGCCGTCGTCCTCGGGGCGCTCGTCATCTACCCGTTGGTGTACGGCTTCTACCTGACGCTGACGGACGCCAACAGCCTCAACACCGCCCGCACCATCGGCGTCAACCACATCGACGCCACGTACAAGTTCATCGGCCTGGACAACTACAAGGACATCCTGTTCGGCCCGACGTCCTACGACCGCTTCTGGTCCCACTTCCTCTGGACGATCGTCTGGACCGCGCTCTGCGTCACCCTGCACTACACGATCGGCCTCGGCCTCGCCCTGCTCCTCAACGAGAAGTTCCGCGGCCGCACCTTCTACCGCATGGTCCTGGTGCTGCCCTGGGCGGTCCCCACCTTCGTCACCGTCTTCGGCTGGCGGTTCATGCTCGCCGACGGCGGCATCATCAACAGCGCCCTGCACTTCCTCCATCTGCCGCAACCCGCCTGGCTGGAGGACACCTTCTGGCAGCGGGCCGCGGCGATCCTCGTCAACACCTGGTGCGGTGTGCCGTTCATGATGCTCTCGCTGCTCGGCGGCCTCCAGGCCATCGACGGCACGCTCTACGAGGCCGCCGAGATGGACGGCGCCAGCTCCTGGCAGCGCTTCCGGTACGTCACCCTTCCGGGTCTGAGGTCCGTCAGCTCCACCGTCGTCCTGCTCGGCATCATCTGGACGTTCAACCAGTTCGCCGTCATCTTCCTGCTCTTCGGCGACACCGCTCCCGACGCGCAGATCCTGGTCACCTGGGCGTACTACCTCGGCTTCGGACAGCAGCCGCGTGACTTCGCGCAGTCCGCCGCCTACGGCATGCTGCTGCTGGCCATCCTGATCGTCTTCACCTCCTTCTACCGCCGCTGGCTGAGCCGCAACGACCAGCAGCTCGCGATCTGAGGCAGGAGTTCCCATGAGCACGACCACTGTCCAGACCTCCGCCCAGGTCGCCGAGGAGACCCCCGTGACCAGCAGCCCGCGCCGCGTCCGCGGCCGCGGCGAGCGCTCCCCGCTCGCCACCACCGTCACCCACGGCATCCTGGGTGTCGCGAGCATCGTCGCGTTCTTCCCGGTCGGCTGGCTGATCTTCCTCTCGCTCGGCCCGGACAAGGACGACTACCTGCATCCGAGCGGCATCTGGCACAAGATGACGCTGGACAACTACTCGTTCGTCCTCCAGCACACCGGGTTCTGGGACTGGTTCAGGACGACGATGATCGTCGTCGGCGGTACCACCGTCATCGGCCTGATCCTCGCCGCCACCACCGGCTACGCGGTCTCCCGCATGCGCTTCCCCGGCTACCGCAAGTTCATGTGGCTGCTGCTGGTGACCCAGATGTTCCCGATCGCCGTGCTGATCGTGCCGATGTACCAGATCATGTCGCAGCTCGGCCTCATCGACAGCTACCTCGGCCTGATCCTCGTCTACTGCACCACGGTCGTGCCGTACACGGCCTGGCTGCTCAAGGGGTACTTCGACACGATCCCCTTCGAGATCGACGAGGCCGGCCGCGTCGACGGGCTGTCGCCGTTCGGCACGTTCGGCCGGCTGATCCTGCCGCTCGCCAAGCCCGGCCTCGCGGTCGCCGCGTTCTACAACTTCCTCACCGCCTTCGGGGAGGTCGCGTTCGCGTCGACGTTCATGCTCAGCGACGACAAGTACACGTTCGCGGTGGGGTTGCAGAGCTTCATCAGTGAGCACGACGCGCAGCGGAACCTGATGACGGCGACGGCTGTGCTGATCGCGATACCGGTGGCGGTGTTCTTCTACCTTGTGCAGAAGAACCTGGTGACCGGGCTTACAGCCGGCGGCACGAAGGGGTAACGCCGGTTGCCGAAAGAGCTGCTTCGGCCGTCGTGCTTGTGCGGCGCCGTCGTGGCTGGTCGCGCAGTTCCCCGCGCCCCTTCGGGGCGCTGCCCCTCGGGCGCGGGTTGGCGGTCGTGGTCTCCATCCGACCCCGCTGTGACCACGGCCGCCTCTACATCCACCCTCTGACCCGATGACCGTGTTACGACGCATCAAGGACGCCATGAGCCAGCAGCACTCCGCCGCCGACCCGGCCCCGGCCACCACGACCATCGCCCGTCGCCGTGACTGGTGGCGGGACGCGGTGATCTACCAGGTCTATCCGCGCAGCTTCGCCGACAGCAACGGCGACGGGATGGGGGACCTGGAGGGCGTGCGGTCCAGACTCCCGTACCTGCGTGACCTCGGTGTCGACGCCGTGTGGCTCAGCCCGTTCTACGCCTCCCCGCAGGCCGACGCCGGCTACGACGTCGCCGACTACCGGGCCGTGGACCCCATGTTCGGCAACCTGCTGGACGCCGACGCGCTGATCCGGGACGCCCACGGACTGGGGCTGCGGATCATCGTCGACCTGGTGCCCAACCACTCCTCGGACCAGCACGAGTGGTTCAAGCGGGCGCTGGCGGAGGGCCCCGGCTCGCCCGCGCGCGACCGCTACCACTTCCGTCCCGGAAAGGGCGAGAACGGCGAACTCCCGCCCAACGACTGGGAGTCCATCTTCGGCGGGCCGGCCTGGACGCGGGTGGCCGACGGGGAGTGGTACCTCCACCTCTTCGCCCCGGAGCAGCCCGACTTCAACTGGGACCACCCGGCCGTCGGCGACGAGTTCCGTTCCATCCTGCGGTTCTGGCTGGACATGGGCGTGGACGGCTTCCGCATCGACGTCGCCCACGGACTGGTGAAGGCGGAGGGGCTGCCGGACATCGGCGGCGCGGAACAACTGAAGCTGCTGGGCAACGATGTCATGCCGTTCTTCGACCAGGACGGCGTCCACGAGGTCTACCGGCAGTGGCGGCGGGTGCTGGACGAGTACGCCGGTGAGCGGATTTTCGTCGCCGAGGCCTGGACGCCGACCGTCGAGCGCACCGCGAACTACGTCCGGCCGGACGAGCTGCACCAGGCGTTCAACTTCCAGTACCTGAGCACGGAGTGGGACGCCGCCGAACTCCGCAAGGTCATCGACCGCACCCTGGAGGCGATGCGCCCGGTCGGCGCCCCCGCCACCTGGGTGCTGTCCAACCACGACGTCACCCGGCACGCCACCCGCTTCGCCAACCCGCCGGGCCTCGGCACCCAGATCCGGCTGGCCGGTGACCGGGAGCTGGGCCTGCGCCGGGCGCGGGCGGCCACCCTGCTGATGCTGGCGCTGCCCGGTTCCGCCTACGTCTACCAGGGCGAGGAACTCGGCCTTCCCGACGTGGTGGACCTCCCCGACGAGGTCCGCCAGGACCCCGCGTACTTCCGCGGCGCGGGCCAGGACGGCTTCCGCGACGGCTGCCGGGTGCCGATCCCGTGGACGCGGGAGGGTTCGTCCTACGGCTTCGGGGCCGGCGGCAGCTGGCTGCCGCAGCCCGCGACTTGGGGCGAGCTGAGCGTGGAGGCGCAGACCGGGGTCGCCGGTTCCACCCTGGAGCTGTACCGCGGCGCGCTGCGCGTCCGCCGTGAGCACGCCGACCTCGGCGCGGGCGACACGGTGGAGTGGCTGCGTGCCCCGGAGGGCGTACTCGCCTTCCGGCGCGGCGAGTTCGTGTGCGTCGCGAACACGAGCGGGGAGTCGGTGACGACGCCGGCGTACGGCCGGGTGCTGCTCGCCAGCGGTGAGCTGACGGAGGCGGACGGCGAGGCGAAGCTGCCCGCCGACACGACGGTGTGGTGGACCACCGCCTGACGGACCGTCACACGGTAACTTCTTGCGGCAACTTCACCGGGCCCGCTACCCAACTGGGTGGCGGGCCCTTAACATCTGCGCAACCGCAAGGTTTCAGCAACATTTCTGCAAGAGTCTCAGCATGAGCCTTCAACGGCGAAGGAACCCCCACATGGCACGTAAGACCCTCTCCGCCGCACTGGCGCTGGCCGCCTGTAGCGTTGTCATGACCCCGTCCATCGCGTCGGCCTCCCCGCCCGGCACCAAGGACGTCACCGCCGTCCTCTTCGAGTGGAACTACGGCTCCGTCGCCAAGGAGTGCACCAGCACCCTCGGCCCCGCGGGCTACGGATACGTCCAGGTCTCCCCGCCCGCCGAGCACATACAGGGCCCGCAGTGGTGGACGTCGTACCAGCCGGTGTCGTACAAGATCGCGGGCCGGCTCGGCGACCGCACCTCCTTCCAGAACATGGTGAACACCTGCCACGCGGCCGGGGTGAAGGTGGTCGTCGACTCCGTCGTCAACCACATGTCGGCGGGCAGCGGCACCGGCACCGGCGGCTCGTCGTACACGAAGTACACCTACCCCGGTCTGTACTCCTCCTACGACTTCGACGACTGCACCTCGCCCGTCTCGAACTACGCCGACCGCTGGAACGTCCAGCACTGCGAACTCGTCGGCCTGGCCGACCTGGACACCGGCGAGGAGTACGTCCGCAAGACCATCGCCGGCTACCTGAACGACCTGCTGAGCCTCGGTGTCGACGGCTTCCGCATCGACGCCGCCAAGCACATACCGGCCGAGGACCTCGCCAACATCAAGAGCCGGCTGACCAACCCGTCCGTGTACTGGAAGCAGGAGGTCATCTACGGCGCGGGCGAGGCCGTCCAGCCCACCGAGTACACCGGCAACGGGGACGTCCAGGAGTTCCGGTACGCCTACGACCTCAAGCGGGTCTTCAACGACGAGAACCTCGCCTACCTCAAGAACTACGGCGAGGGCTGGGGCTACCTGAGCAGCTCGGTCGCCGGTGTCTTCGTCGACAACCACGACACCGAGCGCAACGGCTCCACGCTGAACTACAAGGACGGCGCCACCTACACGCTCGCCAACGTCTTCATGCTCGCCTACCCGTACGGCGCCCCGGACATCAACTCCGGCTACGAGTGGTCGGACGCCGACGCCGGTCCGCCGGACAACGGGGTCGTGAACGCCTGCTGGCAGGACGGCTGGAAGTGCCAGCACGCCTGGCCGGAGATCATCCGCATGGTCGCCTTCCGGAACGCGGTGCGCGGCACGGCGGTCACGAACTGGTGGGACGACGGCGCCGACGCGATCGCCTTCGGCCGGGGCGCGAAGGGCTACGTCGCCATCAACCACGAGACGGGCTCGCTGACCCGCACCTACCAGACGTCGCTGCCGGCCGGGACGTACTGCAACGTGCAGGCGAACACGCCGGTGACGGTCAATGCGAGCGGCCAGTTCACCGCCACCCTGGCCTCGAACACCGCCCTCGCGGTCTACGCCGGGAAGTCCGCCTGCTGAGGAGCCATCCGCTGCGTCCCGATCACCGACAGCAGCCGCAGCGCCTCCTCGGACCGTGACCCCGGGGTGGCGGTGTAGATCACGACCTGCTGGTCCCGGTCGGTGATGTCCAGGGCGTCGCAGTTGACGGTGACCGGGCCCACCACCGGATGCCGGAACGTCTTGACCAGGGTCGGCTCGGCGGACACGTCGTGCGACTCCCACAGCCGCCGGAAGTCCCCGCTCCCGGCGAGGAGTTCGGCCACCAGACCGGTCACCTCGGGCGAGTCGGGGTACCGGCCGGCCGTGGCCCGCAGACGCTGCGCCGAGAGCCGGGCGAAGGCGTCCACGTCCGACACCCCGTACAGTCTGCTGCCCGCCGGGCGCGGGGTGAGGAAGGCGCGGCGCATCAGGTTGCGGTCGCGCGGGGGCAGCGCGGAGAAGTCCTCCATCAGGGCGGCCGCCAGATCGTTCCAGGCCAGCACCTCGAAGGTCGCGGAGATCACGAACGCGGCGGCCTGCGGCAGCCTGCGCAGCAGGTCGAGCAGACTCTGCCGCACCGCACGCGGGGGCCCCGGCGGCGGCCCCGGCGGCGCCCCCGCCAAGTGGTGCAGATGGGTGCGCTCGGCATCGGACAGCCGCAGCGCCCGCGTCAGCCCGCCGAGCACCTCACGCGACGGGCGCGGCCCCCGGGCCTGCTCAAGGCGCGTGTAGTACTCCGTCGAGATGAACGCCAGCTGCGCCACCTCCTCGCGCCGCAGCCCGGGAGTACGACGCCGCGGGCCACGGGGCAGCCCCACCTCGGCGGGGGAGATCCGCTCACGCCGGCTGCGCAGGAAAGCGGCGAGTTCTTGCCTGTCCACGCGTCCAGTGTGCGTCGCCCGCCCGGCCCCAGCCAGGTACCGTCCGTGCCTGGCTGCGGCCCGCGCCCGGACGCAGGCTCGACGCCATGGACAACACAGTGAACACCGGCCTGCTGGCCGGCAAGGTCGCCTTCGTCAGCGGCGCAGGACGCGGGATCGGCGCGGCGGCGGCCCGGCTCTTCGCCCGCGAGGGCGCCCGGGTACTGCTGGCGGCCCGCACGGAGGACCAGCTCAAGACGGTGGCCGAGGAGATCCGCGCGGCCGGCGGCACCGCCGACCACGTGGTCTGCGACCTGGCCGACGCGGCGAGCGTCCGTGCTGCCGTCGACCGCACCGTGGAGGTCTACGGCCGCCTCGACGTCGCCTTCAACAACGGTGCGATCGGCCAGCGGCCCGGCCCCGTGGACGAACTCCCCGAGGCCGAGTTCGACGACCTGACCGCCGTCAACCTCAAGGGCGTCTGGCTGGCCATGACCGCCGAGGTCGCCGCCATCCGCGCCACCGCGGGCACCGGCGCCATCGTCAACAACTCCTCCGTCGGCAGCCTGCGCGCCAACCCCGTCCTGCCGGTCTACGGCGCCCTGAAGCGCGCCGTCAACAGCCTCACCGAGTCGGCCGCCGTCACGTACGGCCCCGAGGGCATCCGCGTCAACGCCGTCGCCCCCGGCGGCACGCTCACCGAGATGATCCGCGGCTGGGAGGCGGCCACCCCCGGCGTCATGGACCACATCAGGGCCGTGTCGCCCCTGCGCCGCATGGCCGCCCCCGAGGAGATCGCCGAGGCCGCCGCATGGCTCCTGAGCGACCGGGCCTCCTTCGTCTCAGGCGCGATTCTGCAGGTGGACGGCGGGGCCGGGGCGTAGGCGCAGCCGCCGTCCGGGACACGGCAGATCAGTCGCTGACGTCGATGTGCCGGGCCAGCGCGGTGACGGAGAGGTCGCCGTGGTCGACCCACTGGGGGAAGGCCAGCGTCTTGTGCTTGGTCGAGGCGGGCGGGGTGATCTCCAGGTAGGAGGCGTGCACCGCGCCCGAGGTGCCGGTGTTGGCGTGCGTCCAGGCGACGACGGCCTCGGCGCTCTGGCCGTCCCTGAGGACCAGGGTCTTCTTGCCCGGGTCCTTGGCGTACCAGGTGTCGCCCCAGTGCGTGTGGGTCGTGATCGCCTTGTGCCTGGAGTTCTCCAGGCCCAGGCCCGGGTAGCCGCGCAGCGCACAGGTCTTCCCGCTGAGGTTGCGCAGCCTGATGACCACCCCCTGGTGGTTCATGCCGCCGGCGAGCCCTTGGCCGAAGGTGGCCTTGAGCGCGGCGGCGGAGCAGGTGGGCGTGGTCCTGGCGGTAATCGTGCCGCTCGCGCTCGCGGCCTCGGCGGTACCGGCGGCGGCGAGCCCCAGGGCGGCGACGGCCGCGGCGGCGAGCACCGTACGGCCGAGCCCGCGGCCGGTGCGGTCCGGGGTGGTGGTGGACAGGTCGGTGGTCTTCCGGTGTGCCTTCACGGTGACAGTGCTCCACTCGCGCTCCGAGGCGCGGGGGGGGGGGGGGGGGGGCGGCCCCCGGGGGGGGGGGGGGCGGAGACGAGTAGAGG